>NZ_JBYCCV010000044.1:0-30545 GCF_057473825.1 Aliterella sp. E5.1 | reverse complement strand
GGGCGGCTTCGCTCACATCTATTCAAACTGCAAAAGTTACCGACTCGAATTGTCAAGTATTTCCAGCATCCATTCATTACTTATGCTGCCTAAACAACTGTACTGTCAATTATTGCCGGGTTAATAAAATAGGTGTCATGGTGTTTGATTAGTTGCCCACTTAATCCATTGAATGAAAGAACCCAAACCATTGAGGTGGCTTGCTCTTGGAGCGCGCGCTCTTGCTAAACCGTCGGCGGCACACTGCGCCGCGTACTGCAACCCTAAAAAGGTATCTACGGGTGCGTAAGGGCCGCCTAAAGTCATTACCCCGGCTGCATACATCCGAGCGCGATCGTTGGGCATCTCTACAAGTTCAAAATCGTTAGCGACGTGCAACCGTCCTAAAGGATTGAGCGGTAAGCTGTAATGAGTAACCAAGTCATTGAGGAAAGGACTTTCCGATGGCTTAGCATCTAGTCCCGTAGAGTCGATAATAAAGTCAGCATTGAGCTTGCTTTCACCTTTAATATTGCTGGTTTCCAAGTAGGTAACTACAGCAGTTCTCATTCCGATAAAGTACAGCTTTAGGATTTAATTACTGTGAGGTCATGCTTAAGGTGTACTGCACTCAAGTGCGAACCGCTATAAACGCCCTTTCTCGTCTTGCTCAACTCGGTCAACCTTACCAAAAGCGATCGCATACCAACCTTCTTGCAGTCCGGTACTGACAATCTTCTTCCAGTCCGAGCGATCGGCGGTAGTAGTACCTCCCCAGTCGGTGAGCAAGCGCTGGCGTTCGACAGGACTACCTTCTTCTAGCCGTTTCTTCATATCACCGCCCCATGTACCTTTGGGCCAGTTGTAGGGCTGAAATTCCCACTGATTTTCGTTTTGCGCTGAGCGACTCCAAACTTATTACCTTCAGGTTTGGGCGATCGCATTAAATGCAGAACTGTTACATTTGGATTTTGGCGGCGAATTTCTGATATGCGCTGGATAATTCGCGAAGCCACAATTCCTCTACCCCGGACAATAATGCTTCCACCTTTGGTAATTAACTGCTTGTAGACGTGTTCGTGTTCTTCGTAAGCATTGACTACTGATTTAAAATCGCGGTACTTTTCGCGGTAAGCTTGCAAATCTGGCAAGAACTTAATCGCTGGATAGCCTGGAGCCATGTGGATGTAGCGAGTGATTAAAAAGCGATGATCTTGGCGATCGCCTTGAGTGCGAGAATAAGCAATCACATAGCGACCATCTTCAGTTTTGCGAATTGCCCGGAAGCGACCGTAACGCAGCATTTTGTCCCAGCCAATTCGTTCCGCTTTGCGGTCTACCGAAGCAAATACATCGCCCGACTTTGGCGTATAGGTGTCTCCAACACGGGTTCAGAAAATACTTGCCATAGGTGCTTAATTGACGAGCCAACTTGTCCTCTAAAAAACTCTTTAAAAGACTCTCGCCAAGCATACCCCGGCCAACCCCAAATATTATCTGGGCAGGAGTCAGAACCAGAGCGCAGCCGCTCGTGGGGGGGGGAATTTGCGAGTTTTGGCACAAACGTTGATAGCGACCGTAGGGCTTTTTCTCAATCCCTAACACCACAATTTGCTCGGCTTTTACCCCAAAGCAGCGCATTGTATCAACCCAAGTAAAGCTACCCATCCCCGCGCCTAAGCTTACATAGTCGCTTTCTTCAATGGGCAAACCTGCGGCATTAATATCAGCAATAGAGATTTTTTCGGCAGCAAAACACGACGGGGGAAAACTACTACCAGGAGTGCTAATTTCTTGGGGGATAATTGCTTGAGCTTCCAGAATGTTGGTTTCTGGGTTAAAACAATTGTTGAAGACGGAACTATAAACTCGGTTGCAGAAGGGTCGCCGATAACAACTTCTGTCGCATCAACATTATTTACCATCGACTCAATCGTTACGGTAATTTCGTAAGCGCCGAGTTTGAGAGTGTCGCCACTATTTAAAGGACGGCTAGACTGAGTTATCCGTTCGCCATTTATCAAAGTACCATTGGCGCTACGATCTTCGATGGTTAGTTGCCTGTTATTGGAGACAATTAAGGCATGAAAGCGAGAAACTTGTTTACTTTACTTGCAAGAATAATGGGCGAGACTGGTTGATCGTTAATGGTTGGCGGAATTTGACCAGCTTCTCTACCAAAAGCTATAGGTGCAGATAAAAGTGGTTCAACTGTAATTTGAACTTGGCTTTTAAAAGTTTCTACAAATAGCAGAGCAGAATTAAGATAAGCAAAATATTGAATTAGTATAGCATTATTAGAAAAGCGAGATAGTGCTAAACGAGTTAAGCTCAATCCCTCTAGTGTATCTTGTTCAATTGAATTAAGTTCTTGGTTGAGTCTGTCAACTAAAGCGGCAAGATTTGGTGGAATTGGCATCTATTTTGCAAAAATCACTCGCAATTGAGGTTTATTAGCATATCATTTAAAGTTGGCTGAAATTTGCCCTGGCGATCGCACTTTTACCTAACTTATGCAAATTACAACTGAATTATTCACCGTAAATAAGCGTTTTCCTTTAACTATTAGTCGCGGTACAACGGCGCAAACAACTAATATTTGGGTGAAAGTAGCCTCGGATGGTATTGAAGGCTGGGGAGAAGCTTCGCCTTTTTGTTTAGGAAACCATAGTCAATCTACGGAAACGCTCAAAGAGGCATTAGAAAAAGTTGCACCAATTCTAAGTGCTTTTCATCCTTTGCAAAGGCAACAAATTGACCAAGTATTGCAATCTAACTCGATTCCTTCTTCGGCGCAAGCGGCGATAGATATGACTTTGCATGACTGGTTGGGAAAACAGGTACAGTTACCTTTATGGCAGTTGTGGGGATTAGATCGCGATCGCATTGTCCCAACTTCGGTCACAATTGGCATCAATTCCCCCGAAAAAGCGCAAGAACGAGTAATTGATTGGTTGCAACTATTAGATATAAAAGTATTGAAAATCAAGCTAGGAAGTACCGCCGGGATTGCAGCCGATAAAGCAATGCTATTAGCCGTGCAAGAAGTAGCACCAAACCAAGAAGTGTTTGTTGATGCTAATGGTGGTTGGAGTGTGGAAGACGCAACTGCAATGTGCGATTGGCTTGTAGATTTGGGAGTGAAGTATGTAGAACAACCATTGCCAAGAGGAGAGGAAAATAAACTCCTAGAATTAAAAAAGCGATCGCCTTTACCAATATTTGTTGATGAAAGCTGCATGACTAGCGCAGACATTCCTTTACTTGCCAACTCTGTAGATGGAATTAATATCAAGTTAATGAAAGCTGGCGGATTGAGTGAAGCGCTGCGGATGGTACACACTGCCAAAGCTTACGGATTGCAAGTAATGTTTGGTTGCTATTCTGATAGTACCCTTGCCAATACCGCCGCCGCCCACTTGTCGCCTCTAGCTGATTATCTCGACTTGGATAGTCACTTGAATTTAACAGACGATCCTTTTAGCGGTGCAATAATGCAACAAGGAAGATTGCAGCTTAATAATAAACCAGGTTTGGGAGTAGAACGCCGTGCGGTTGGGAATTGACAGTGCGGAAAGTTGGGGGGAAGCATCCCCCAAGCTTTTCCAAAAAAAAGTTGCTATTTTGCTCCATGATGGGGTTAAAGGCGTTTATGGCAAAACGGGTTTAGCACTGCTGCGGTTTAGCGATGCCTCTATTGTCGCTGTAATCGATCGCCAGTGTGCGGGGGAATCTTTAGCGCAATTGACGGGAATTGCTCGCGATGTGCCAATTGTTGCAACTATAGATGAAGCCTTAAATTATGCGCCAGAAGTATTAGTAATTGGGATTGCACCCTCTGGGGGAGTATTACCCGTTGAATGGTTGGCAGAAATTCAGCAAGCTGTAAGTGCAGGTTTATCGATTGTTAATGGTTTGCATACTCCAATGGCAACTATGCCAGAATTGCAAGCAATCAAACCTGGACAATGGATTTGGGATGTCAGACAAGAACCCGCCAATATAGAAGTTGCTAGTGCTAAAGCGCAAACTCTCTCTTGTCAGCGCTTCCTTACCGTCGGTACGGATATGGGAATTGGCAAAATGTCCACTAGCTTAGAATTACACAAAGCCTCTCAAAAACAGGGAATGCGATCTAATTTTCTCGCTACTGGACAAACGGGGATCATGATCTCCGGCGATGGTGTAGCTTTAGATGCGGTGCGCGTAGATTATGCCGCAGGCGCGGTAGAACAATTAGTCATGCGTTATGGTGATTGCGATATTTTGCACGTAGAAGGACAAGGATCGCTTCTACATCCCGGTTCTACGGCAACTTTACCTTTAATTCGGGGTACGCAACCAACGGCGCTAATTTTAGTTCACCGTGCGGGACAAAGTAATATTCGCAATCATCCAAATGTATTGATTCCACCGCTTACAGAAGTCGTCAAGCTCTATGAAACAGTGGCGACGGCGGGGGGAGCGTTTAAGGCGGTGGAGGTGAAAGCGATCGCGCTTAATACGGCGCACTTGGACGAAAATATGGCACGAAAGGCGATCGCGCAAGTTCAGGAAGAAACACAATTAGCTTGCACCGATCCCGTGCGTTTTGGTGCAGAAACTTTATTAAATGCTGGTAAATCGAATTAGTCTACAATTTGCATAGATTCTATTTAATCTAAATTTGCCTCAAGGCGTATTAATAATGGATACAAAAGCTTTTAAAAAGTCGCTCCAACATTCGGAAAACTACCACCGTAAAGGTTTTGGTAAAGCTGCCGAAGTTGCTACATTGTTGAAATCAGAGTATCAAAGCAATTTAGTTCAGCTTATTCGCGACAATAACTATACTCTTACGCGCGGCGATGTCACTATCCGTTTAGCGGAGTCTTTTGGCTTTTGTTGGGGGGTAGAACGCGCTGTAGCAATGGCTTACGAAACCCGCCAGCATTTTCCTACCGAACAAATTTGGATTACTAACGAGATTATTCATAACCCTTCGGTAAATCAGCGTTTGCGCGAGATGCAGGTGCAATTTATTGAAGTAACTAACGGTAATAAAGACTTTTCTGTTGTCAATGCTGGCGATGTAGTTATTCTTCCCGCCTTCGGTGCAAGCGTCCAAGAAATGCAGTTACTCAACGATAAAGGTTGTAAAATCGTCGATACTACCTGTCCATGGGTTTCTAAGGTTTGGAATACCGTTGAAAAGCACAAAAAAGGCGATTATACGTCAATTATTCACGGCAAGTACAACCACGAAGAAACGATCGCTACAAGTTCTTTTGCTGGTAAATATTTAATCGTCCTCAATCTCGAACAAGCGGAATATGTAGCGTCTTACATTCTTAATGGCGGCGACGCAGCCGAATTTATGACTAAGTTTAGCCGCGCTCATTCGGAAGGATTTAACCCCGATGAAGACTTAAAACAAATTGGCATTGCAAATCAAACTACCATGCTCAAAAGTGAAACCGAGCTTATTGGCAAGCTATTTGAGCGGACAATGATGCGAAAATATGGTCCTAGCAAACTAACCGAGCATTTTCAAACCTTCAATACTATTTGCGATGCTACCCAAGAACGTCAAGATGCGATGTTTCAGCTTGTAGAAGAAAAGCTAGATTTGATGGTAGTTATTGGTGGTTTTAATTCTTCTAATACTACCCACTTGCAAGAAATCGCTGTAGAGAGGGGTATTGCTTCTTATCACATCGACTGCGCCGAGCGCATTGATGCTAATGGCATCGAGCATCGCTTACTTGATGGTAACTTGCAAGTAACTCAGCATTGGCTACCAAAGCGTGCAATTACAATCGGAGTGACTTCAGGAGCTTCTACTCCGGATATAGTTGTAGCAGATATTGTAGAGAGGATTTTTGCCTTAAAAGCAGATAATTAATTTTGCTTTGCACTTGCTACGCATTTAGCTAAAAACTATTAATTTCCTGTATATTGCTCAGAGGCAGAGTTACAAATAAGTCTCCATGTTCAACACTTGGAGGCTTATTTGCTATTAGTGCTAAGACTGAGACTTTACTTTGGGAGTTTAAAATAATGATGGAAACCCTGCAAATAGCCAGTTTAATAAATAGTTTTAGCCACGTTTACGATTGCGTGTCTCAACTACTATTAACGCTACCTATCGATTGGAATATAATAGCGCAAACGGTCAAACAAACCGATTTAGTAGGCGATGTACAAAAAGCTTTCGATAATTTTGTCGCCACAGGTCAAATTTGGGCTTTGCTAACGGGATTAATAGTCGGTTACTTATTTCGTAGCTTAACTAGCTACTAGCTATTTATTCTCTGACCGTAAGGCGTAACAGCAGATATGCGACAATTTCCTGACTGATACCTGCTGACGCGGCGCTGCATCTATTTTGACAAACTTAAATAGATAAAACCTTTACAATTTACTGTTTATTTGTTCTATTATCAGGGACGAAAACCGTCCTTATAAAGTGCTGTGAGTCAACAACAAACTTGGAGCCAACGATTTGAATCAGCTTTGCATCCTGCGATCGCAATTTTTAATGCTAGTATCGGCTTCGATATTGAATTAATTGAGTACGATCTTACAGGTTCTATTGCCCACGCCAAAATGCTGGCTCATAGTAAGATTATTCCCCCAGAAGAAGCCGAGCAATTAGTCCAAGGTTTAGAACAAATTCGTCAAGAGTACAAGAGCGGACAATTTACCCCAGGAATTGAAGCAGAAGACGTA
The DNA here is from genome assembly GCF_057473825.1 of Aliterella sp. E5.1. Classification (NCBI taxonomy): domain Bacteria; kingdom Bacillati; phylum Cyanobacteriota; class Cyanophyceae; order Chroococcidiopsidales; family Aliterellaceae; genus Aliterella; species Aliterella sp. E5.1. The sequence goes on along the minus strand of NZ_JBYCCV010000044.1, from coordinate 23,855 downwards.
CATTTTGCTGTAGAAAGACGGCTAACTGACATTATTGGCGATGTCGGCAAAAAACTACACACTGCTAGATCTCGAAACGATCAAGTTGGTACAGATATTAGATTATATCTGCGTGACAAGATCAAGCTCATTAGCAATTATATCCGCCAATTTCAAACTACTTTACTTCAAATTGCCGAGCAAAATGTCGAAACTCTCATACCCGGATACACGCACTTGCAACGCGCTCAACCGATCAGTTTGGCTCATCACCTCTTAGCTTACTTGCAAATGCTCCAGCGCGACTGGGAACGCCTGCAAGACGTATATAAGCGAGTAAATATCTCTCCTCTCGGTAGCGGTGCTTTGGCGGGGACAACTTTCCCGATTGACAGACACTATACGGCTGAACTATTGCATTTTGACGGCGTTTATGCCAACAGCTTAGACGGAGTAAGCGATCGCGATTTTGCCATCGAGTTCCTAGGCGCAGCCAGCATTATTATGGTTCACCTCAGCCGCTTGTCGGAGGAAGTCATACTATGGTCGTCGGAAGAATTTAGGTTTGTCAAGCTCACCGATAGCTGTGCGACTGGTTCTAGCATTATGCCTCAAAAGAAAAACCCCGACGTACCGGAATTAGTTAGAGGCAAAACTGGGCGTGTCTGCGGACATCTGCAAGGGTTATTAATGTTGATGAAAGGGCTACCTTTGGCATACAACAAAGACTTACAAGAAGATAAAGAAGCCTTATTTGACACTGTAAAAACTGTTACAGCTTGCTTGGAAGCAATGACAATTTTGTTTCAAGAAGGTTTAGAATTTCAAACTAAACGCCTAGCTGAAGCTGTCGCGGAGGATTTTTCTAATGCAACCGATGTCGCCGACTACTTGGCAGCGCGGGGTATTCCTTTTCGCGAAGCTTACAATTTAGTAGGGAAAGTAGTCAAAACTTGCCTAGCTGAAGGGAAGTTACTTAAAGATTTAAGTCTGCAAGAATGGCAACGATTGCACCCAGCTTTTGCTGAAGATATATATGATGCGATCGCTCCTCGTCAAGTAGTTGCAGTCCGCAATAGCTACGGCGGTACGGGTTTTGAGCAGGTAAAAAGTGCGATCGCCCTTGCTCGCGTGCAGATTGAGGTCAAAGGATGAATTGGCGCTTACAGGCTGTAATTGCCGCAAGTATTTCTGCAAGTGCTAGTGGGATTAGTTTTGCTTCCCCTCAATTGGCGCAAGCGGTTAATTGTTCTAAAGCCACAACTACGGTAGAAATTAATGAATGTACATCGCGGCAAGCAAAGGTCGCAGATCGCAAACTCAACCAAGTTTATCAACAACTAAGACCAAAAATATCTAGCAAACAAAGGCAAAGATTAACTCAAGCTCAGTTAGATTGGATTAAGTTTCGCGATCGCACTTGCGAGTACGAAGCTGGACAATTTGAGGGAGGTACGGCTGCATCTTCTGCTTACTCCTCATGTCTGGCTAGAGTGACGACGCAACGCACCGCAGATTTACAACGTTATTTAGAATTTTCATCTCTATAGCCCGAAGTATGGGGGTGAAAATCTTGCTGATAAAAAAGTGGCAGCGATTAGTTCGCTGCCACTTTTTTTTAATTAATCGCGCGGGGAAGTGCTACTTAGTCAGCAGCCGTTGTAGCTGCTCCTTCGTCTTCTTCACTCTTAGGCGATCTTTGATTAAACCTTCTTTGGAACCGCCCTGTAGTAGTCCGTTTACGAAACTTCCGGGCGTATGCCTGGTTCCGTAGCGCCTTTTCTTTCTTGGGGTTACGGCGCTTTGCCATGTTCACCTCGTTAATAAACAACCAACAACTGTTTCTCTAATTTTAGATACAGTGCAAATCATTTATCCTAACTGTATTTGCCTAGTTAAGTCAAATCTAATGTATATAAATTCGCAGTTAAAAGGCGATCGCGTCTGCTGTCCTATTTTTACTAATTATCAAGATTTGCCTAAATCTCAGTAAAAGGTTACCCTAAGTTACCCAAATTAGATTTTTTACAACTAAAACAGTAATAAATATATAAAAATTTATGAGATATAAGTTATTAGGAAAGAGCGGACTAAGGGTTTCAGAAATTTGTTTAGGAACTATGAGCTTTGGGGAAGATTTTGGTTGGGGTATTGCTCAAAAAGAAAGTCACCAAATCTTTGATGCGTTCGTAGCAGCCGGGGGAAATTTTATCGATACTGCCAATGAAGTTTATAACGGCGGTAGTAGCGAAAAGTTTTTAGGAGAATTTATTGCTACCGATCGCGATCGCATCGTTTTATCTACAAAATATACTGATAGCTAGCCGACTACCGATCCCAACCGTACAGGCAATCAACGTAAAAATATGGTGCAGTCTTTAGAACGAAGCCTCAAGCGGCTCAAAACTGACTATATCGATTTGTTTTGGCTGCATTCTTGGGACTTTGTCACTCCTATCGAAGAAATTATGCGTGCCTTTGACAACTTGGTGCGATCGGGCAAGGTGCTTTATATTGGTATTGCCGATGCTCCAGCTTGGGTTATTTCTTGTGCTAATACTTTAGCCCAATTGCGGGGCTGGACACCTTTTGTTGCCACGCAGATTGAGTACAGCCTAGTAGAACGTACTCCAGAGCGCGAACTTTTACCCATGGCACAAGAATTTAATATTGGTGTACTTGCTTGGTCTGTTTTGGCAAGCAGTATCCTGTTAAAGGAAAAAGCTTCTAATGGACACTCGCTCCCGGAAGCCGTACATCTGCACAAAGCTGGGTTTGGCGAACTAACTCATTGCGAATTTGCGATCGCAAGTCTCGTTCAACAAATAGCACGAGAAGTTGGTTGCACTCCCGCCCAAGTAGCGATCAATTGGGTACGAAGTAAAGGGATTATTCCGATTTTGGGCGCAAATAAACTATCACAGTTGCAAGCAGACTTAGGTTGTCTTGATTTTCAGCTACCTGCCGAACATTTAAAATCGCTAGATGATGTCAGCACTATTGAGCTTGGCTTTCCCCACGACTTTTTGTCCATCACCAAAGAATCTACTTTTGGGGGAATGTTTAACTTAAGTGGCGATCGCCCCAATAATTAATTGTAGAGACGTTGCATTCAACGTCTCTACGAATCCTACGAAGCGTGAAGATAAGAAGCTAGTGCCTCAGAATCGCCGATAAGTTTGCTATTGATAAACACTTGAGGCACAGTTATTGCTCCCGTGACAGCCCGTAAAGAGCGATTGGTAATGTCTTTACCCAATACAATTTCTTCGTACTCCAAGCCATGCTCTTGAAGCATCTTTTTAGCACGAGCGCAGAAAGGGCAACCTACTTTTGTAAACAAAGACACAACTTTGGGCTTTACAGCTTCGGCATTAACATAACTGAGCATTGTATCTGCGTCCGATACCTCGAAGGGATCGCCCGGTACATTTGGCTCGATAAACATTTTTTCAATCGTGCCATCTTTGACTAACATTGAGTAGCGCCACGAGCGCTTGCCAAAGCCTAAGTCTGTTTTATCTACGAGCATTCCCATCCCTTCGGTAAATTCGCCATTACCATCGGGAATTACTGTTAGGTTGTTTGCCTGTTGATCTTTCATCCATTCATTCATCACGAAGGTATCGTTGACAGACAGACAGACAATATTGTCTACACCATTTTCCTTGAAAACTGGCGCTAATTCGTTATAACCAGGAAGGTGAGTTGACGAACAAGTTGGCGTAAAAGCACCAGGCAATGAAAATACAACTACAGTCTTACCTGCAAACAAGTCATCGGTGCTTACATCCATCCATTGATTATCTTTGCGAGTCCGGAAGATGACTTGAGGGACTTTTTGCCCTTCTTTGTTGGTCAACATCAATTTAGCTCCTCAGTCTTAGAAAGTGTTTGTAAACTAATATAAAGCGTACTCATTATGAATACGCTTGTCAATGTTTTTATTACTTTCAACCAAAGATAGATTTAGACTTGAACGCCAATCGGACAAGAGACATTTGTGCCACCCAAACCACAGTAGCCATTGGGGTTTTTGGCGAGGTACTGCTGGTGGTAGCCTTCGGCGAAGTAAAACTCAGGAGCATCAACAATTTCGGTGGTAATTTCTTTGTAACCAGCTTTAGTTAGGGCTTCTTGGTAGGTTGCTTTGGATGCTTCGGCAGCTTGTTTTTGACTATCGCAATAAGTATAAATTCCCGAACGGTATTGAGTACCGACATCATTACCTTGACGCATTCCTTGAGTTGGGTTGTGGCTTTCCCAAAAAACCTTGAGTAGAGTTTCGTAGCTCACAACATTGGGATCGAAAACAACTAAAACTACTTCATTGTGTCCAGTCATTCCCGAACAAACTTCCTCATAGGTAGGATTGGGGGTAATTCCGCCTGCATAGCCTACGGCGGTAGTATAAACCCCTTCTAGCTGCCAAAATTTGCGCTCCGCACCCCAGAAACACCCTAAGCCAAATACCGCAGTTTCCATACCATCGGGATAAGGGGCTTTAAGAGGATTGCCGTTAACGAAATGACTATTGGGTACTTGCATAGATTGCGATCGCCCAGGCAATGCTTTGTCGGCGGTAGGAAGGGTTGTTTTTTTGCCAAGTCCAAATATCATAAGGGTCTCTAAATAGCGTTCTACCTTACGAATATAACTTACTGGTTTGTTGCCAAGTGTCATGGTTAGGGGCGGTAAAGCGCTCGATAGGTTCGTAATTTTACTAAAGCGCGATCTCATTTTAGATTTGCGATCGCTCCTTAACTGTCGCCGAAATCATCTCTATGCTGACAGGATTCAAGGGATCTAAATAGAAGTTCCATATAATAACCTCTACAGGGTGGATATACAGAAAAATTCTGTGCAATCTCCAGACATGGATGTTATGCGGAAAATTTCTGCATACTAGGTTCAAAAATAACTAGGATGCTTGTATATGGTGATTTAGTAAAAGATTATACGGAAAATTTCAGTACAATGAATAGTTATGCTGCCTGATTTTAGAAAATGTTACTGCTTGGGAACACTAAAACAGTCAGGCACAACAACACTGCGTTGGAGTCGACAACGCACCCGTTAGCCGCACGGCGATAACATCGGCGTTGCGGCTCAACTTCGCCGTTATGCGGCTCACAAATTTGATGGAACCTGATTTGAACTTTCAGTTTTTGGCAGATCGACAAGATGCCATCCCGATTGTGGCTGGATGGTATTTTGAAGCGTGGGGATATAAACTTCCCAGCAACTCTGTTCAACAAACAATCGAACGTATAAGCGGAAAGCTTAATCGTGACAAAGCTCCTCTGCACATTCTTGCTATCAAAGATAAGAAAGTTTTAGGTGTTGCCCAATTTAAGATGTATGAGATGGAGATTTATCCAGATAAAGAGTTTTGGTTAGGCAGCCTTTTTGTGTCGCCTGCATCCAGAAGGAGAGGTGTTGGTTCGGCACTTGCAAATAAAATTGCCATAACTGCTGAAGGTTTCGGTGTAAAAGAGCTTCATCTTCAAACAGAGGTTTTAAGTGGGGGTTTATATCGACATATTGGTTGGCATCTTATCGAAACAATCGTATACAAAGATTTGCCTGTAACTGTAATGGTCAGGAAGCTTGGCGTATAATTAGTATGTTCACTTAAACAAGTTGTGATTTGCAATGAGTGATAAAGAAGCAGTGCTTGAACTTGTGAAGCGTTTACCTTCCACCGTATCTTTGCGCGAAATTTTAAGAGAGATTGAGTTCATTGAAGCGGTTAAAGAGGGTTTGTCCGAAATTGATCGAGGACAAGGCATCTCTGTTGAGTCCGTAGAGCAAATGATGGCAACATGGATTACACAGTAATCTTATCTCCAAAGGCAGTTGGAGATTTAGAGGTGATCGTTCGATATATCGCACTAGACAACCCAAAAGCAGCCAGGAAGGTTGGGAGAACTCTGCTCAATAAGACCAAGGAATTAAGTCAGTTTCCATTCAAAGGTCAGAAGGTGCCGGAATTTAACAATTCTGATATTCGACAAGTCATTCTTAGACCATACCGCATTGTGTATCGAGTCGAAGAGGATAAAAGGCGTATTAGTGTTGCTCGTTTTTGGCACTCATCCCAGGAGAATCTTGAACTTTAAAAGACTTAAATATACACCACTGTGTAACTATTGTATGCACCGGAACAGGGCAATACATTTCTAGTGATGGTATAAACTGTATCGTTGTTAGGTAATGCAAAACTCTGTACTGCTAATTTCTCGATGGAGACTATCGCCGAAAGCCTATAGGTCAGAGTTCAAAGTTAAAGCAGCATCAGTTTATTGGTGAGGAATGCTTTGAGGTTGGAAAGGCAGCAGCAACTTACAATATACAGAGTTGTTGGGATAGGGCTAATGACATTGCAGGAATTACAAAACCAGGCATTGCAGTTGCCAGTTAGCGATCGCACTGTGTTTAGTTCAGTCTTTGTTAAGTTCAATTCAACAGGAAACACTTTCATTGAGTTTACCAAACCCAAAGGTGAATTCCTTTGCCGATCTCGATCCTTGGACTCAAAGCTTAATTGGTGTAATTCAATTGAGTGCAGAAGATCCTACAGAGTCCTATGTGGATTATCTGGAGGAAAAATACAATTGAGACGGGTGTTATTTGATAGTGATGTTTTGCTAGATGTTCTTGCTCAACGGCAGCCATTTATTACAGCCTCTGCACGAGCGTTGAATATATCAACGCAACCGCAAGTGATTGGCTATATTTCAGGTCATGCTGTGACGAATATTTTTTATATTTTGCGTCGTCAAGTTGCAAGCGAAACAGCGAGAGAACTTCTATCAAAGTTATTACAGCATATTCAAGTTGCCAGCGTCACAGACGAGGTTATCCGGGCGGCGTTGCAAAGTTCGATTACAGATGAATGAAGATGCGGTCACAAGTGAAGCTGCTAATGCCGCAGGAGTAGAGGTTATTGTGACCCGAAATCCAACTGATTTTGTCAATTCTTCAGTTCCCGCAGTATTGCCAGAAGAGTTTTTAGTGATGCCATTTAAGTAATACGAACTACTAAAAACCAGCGCCATACTTACAATGCCTGGCTAATTCTACGCAAAGGTTATGAGAAGATCTACCGCTTTGACTCGCGCGATCGCCTTTGATATTATGGTGGGTGGTTGGCAAAGTACAACTATCACAACAATCCCTTAGAAATCTTACTACTACAGCTATAGTTTACCTCTAAAAAACTATGTCAGACTGGCAATAAATAGTTGTTATACCTAACTCACGACAGGTGAGCAAATTTTTTGCAAGTAATGCGCTTGGAGTAGATGAAAGACAGCCAACAATTTAATCCTGTAGAAAATGCGATCGCGCTATTTGATGAGTCGCAGCAACTAATTTTGTTTAATCAAAGACTTGCCACGTTATGGGGGCTATCTGCGGACTGGCTTAAACAACGACCAGATTTGCGATCGTTTTTTGCTGAAGTTGCAAGCCTTGGTTATTGGTCGCAAGCTCAGTATTTACAATTAGTTGCGGCGGTTGAATCTAGCTACATCGAGAAGTCACACTACATCCAACAAACTAACGGTATCTGCTTGGAAGCCTATATAAGCCCCACGTCCGAGCAAGGGTATATATTTACCTTTCGTGATATTACCGATTCTCAATCTTTCCGAGCAAGTCTTAACGCTCAAATAAAACAGCAAGTTTTTGTTTTAGGGCTGATGGAACGGCTACAGCCTGCCAGCGAGTTGCGGGAAATTGGCGAATTTGCTCTTAGTTACCTGGTGCAAGCAATGGGCGCTGCCTTTGGTGATATTAAGGTAATTACAGGGGTTGGCTTCGATGCGGTTGCCCAAGTGCTGACAAATCAAGTCGGCGCTAAATTTATTGCTATTTGTGGCGAAGTGGCGGTAGGAGAAATGGAAACTTTGCTAAATACTGGCATTCCCTACGGTCAAGGTTTGCTGTGGCAAGTAGTGACAACAGGTAAGCCTTTATTTATTGATGACTACAAAAATCATCCTAATGCCGTACCCGCCTTTAGACGTCCTGAGATTGGCGACTTGGGTATTTTTCCCATTCCGGCGGCAAATGGCAATATTATCGGCGTACTAACTTTAGAGTCGCGCAGTTGGCAATCATTGCAGGATGCTCCCCAACAAGATATGCTCCTAGCTGCTTGTCAAATTATGGGCGTAGCAATTGAACGCGCGCAAAATCAGGTGCGTTTGCACGAAATTAATCACGACTTGGAGCAAGCTTCTCAACTAAAATCAGAATTTCTTACTTCTATGTCTCACGAATTGCGAACCCCACTCAATAGCATTTTGGGGTTTGCCGACTTACTGTTGCAACAAATTGCTGGTCCTTTAAACGCGCGTCAGATTAAATACACGCAAATAATTGCCGAAAGTGGTCAGCATTTATTAGGGTTGATTAATGGTATTCTCGATCTCGCCAAAATTGAATCTGGTAAAGCTGAACTAGAATTAAAGTCTGTAGAAGTCGCCGATATATGCGTCCAATGCCTGGAGATGATTCAACATCGTGCCGACAAGAAGCGATTGATTCTATGCCAAGATATCGATCGGCAGTTAGGACGGGTAAATATAGACGAGCGCCGCGTCCGCCAAATGTTGATTAATCTGCTCTCCAACGCCGTCAAGTTCACGCCGGAAGGCGGACAGATTAAATTTGCTTGTAGCGTCGCCTATGGCAGTCAATTGCAAGAGCAATTTCGACCAGACCGCAGCCCCGTCAATCCTAGCACTCCTTACCTATGCCTTGAAGTTCAAGATACGGGAATTGGCATTGCTAAGGACAAGTGGAACTTATTATTTCGACCTTTCCAACAAGTAGACGCTTCATTGACGCGAGAGCATGAGGGTACGGGGTTGGGTCTAGCGCTCACAAAACGGCTAGCAGAATTGCACGGCGGTACAGTTTCTCTAGAATCGGTCGAACACCAAGGTAGTACCTTTCGGATCTGGTTACCGCTTACAGAAATGCGCGGAGAAATAGCAGCTAACATTTTAACTGCGCCGCCGCCAGTGGTTAAAGAAAATGAGGTAGGAGCTAAAAAAAGTGCCAAACGGATCTGGGTGGTAGAAGATCAACCCTATAACCAGGAGCTAATTATCGAGGTACTAGAACTAGAAGGCTACATTGTTGACTTGCTCCCTGATGGCGGCGTGATGATCGAGGCAATGCAATCCACTATAGCCGGAGCGCAGTCAATGCCAGATTTAATTTTGCTGGATATTCAACTACCAAAGGTAGATGGGTTTGAAATTGTCCGTCAACTCAAAGCTAGTCCCGACTGGAAACAAGTCCCGGTAATTGCAGTTACAGCTATGGCAATGAAAGGTGATCGCGATCGCTGTCTGGCGGCGGGTGCTAATGCTTATCTGAGCAAACCTTTAGACCTAAATTTGTTGAAGGAAACGCTGCGGGTAATGTTGCCCTAGGTTAGCTGGTTTGAAGTCAAATTAAAAACCAGCGTCAGTATCACACTGACGCTGGTTGAATTTTTTGGAGGGGTTGAATCAAGAAGGCAACTTATTAATAGCCCCCTTCTTCTTCCTCGTATTCTGGAGCTTTGGCTTTTTTGGGAATATTAATTGGTTTTGGCTCATCATCCCAAGCATCGTCGTTTAGCTCATCATCGTAATAACTAGCGTTAGATTCCGGCTCAATATACTTTTTGGGTTCGTAACGCTCCTGCGCTGTTGCTTCGCTCCAGTTATCTTCTTCTAAGTCTTCTTCGTATTGAATCGACTCGTACTGACGCTGACGCAGTTGCTGCGGTGGCTGACGTTCCTCTAATTCATACTCATAGTCATCCTCATCCCAGGCTTGTTCTACCACTGGGCGATTGGTACGCAATGGTTGAACTTTTGGCGCTTGCAGGGGAACTCCCGTCCCTAATTGATTTTCGGCTTTAGTTGTGGTGGGTGTATAGTATGCGTCATCTTCATCGCGTTCCCAAGGGGCTTTGCCGATGCCTAGACGCTCTAATAATCCGACAGTTAGCTGATTTAACCTTTCTTCCGCTCCTTCAACTACAATCAGCCGATTTGCGCCGCTACTGATAATTTCATCAATAGGTAATTCGTAGGTACTTAATACTTGTTCGGGAATTTGCGGAATACCCAACGAAGCAATGATTAATGAGGCAATTTTGCCATTTTCGGGATTAAATATAAAGCTGCGTACCCTACCTAGTAGTTCGCCAGTTTCGGTAATTACTTCGTAGTTAATTAGGTTGCTATAGATTTCAACATCTATATCTTCAATTACATCTTCATTGTCTACTAGCAGCACATCGCCGATTTTGCGGATGCTACTTAAATACATATATCTTGGCACACCGGAGAAAGCGATTAGGTTGTCTCGTAAGCTTAGAGCTACAACCTCGCGTTGGTCGATATCTACCCACAGTTGACTTACTAAGCCCAATTGCTTGGCGTTGTCGTCTGTAATCACTTTGGTGTTTAAGATGTCGGAACGTCTGATAATTTGTTCGGAGGTCATTCTATGCCGAGTCCTGATCTCGAAATCCGGTTATTTCAATACTATTAATAGCAAATTCTCACCTATTAAGATGTTCGGCTATTACAACTTGATTCCCAACACTTGAGTATACGCCCCTCGTGCCTGAGTCACGCCTATAGTACGTTCGGCTGATTCTATCATTGGTCGGCGCAAACTGACGACTATAAATTGCGCTAGAGTAGCTTGTTGTTTAATCATTTTAGCTAATCTTTCTACATTTGCCCCATCTAAAAACATATCGACTTCATCAAAAGCATAAAAAGGTGATGGACGGTAGCGTTGCAGCGCAAAAATAAAACTTAAGGCGGTAAGAGATTTTTCTCCCCCAGACATGGAAGCTAAGCGTTGTACTGGTTTACCTTTGGGGTGAGCTACTAAGTTTAGCCCGCTATTAAAAGGTTCTTCAATATTGTCTAATTGCAAGTAGCCGTCGCCTTCGGAAAGAGTTGCAAAAATACTTTGAAAGTTCTCGTTTACGGCATCGAAGGCTTCTTTAAAAGCTCTTTGACGCAAGGTTGTAAAGTTCTCTATTCGTAATAATAATTCTGTACGTTCAGCTACCAATGTCTCTAATTTTTGCGTGAGTTCTTCTAAGCGCGTGTTGGTACGTTCGTATTCTTCTAATGCCAGCATATTTACAGGTTCCATCGCCTCTAGACGTTTGGCAATAACTCGGATTTCTTTTTGCAGTTGCTCTAAATCTATTTGCGTTGGAACTTCAGGCAATGGTTCGGGTAATTCGGCTAGTTGTAATTTGGTTTTTAGTTCTAATAGTTCTTGCTGCTTGGTTACTTGGGTTTCTTGCTGTTTTTGTTTTTGCCATTCCAACTGACTGTAGGCTAGATGGCGTTCGCGCAATTGTTGTTCTGTGCGATCGCGGTTTTCTTTCTCTGCGGTCAATTGTTGGCTTACTTGACTTAAATCTGTCTTTATTTGGGCGATTTGGGCAGAGGTTGCTAGTAGTTGGCTTTCAATTTCGGCAACTTGACTCTTTGTGAGTATTTCTTGCTGCTGATATTCTTGGTATCTAGCAACGCTGGCGGCAATTTTTTCTTGCAAACGCGACTTCTGATTTTCCAGATCTTTGATTTTTCCTTCTGCTTGTCTCAAAGCCTGTTCTGTTGCTTGCAACTGTTGCTCGTTAGTTTTGATTATTGCTTGAATTCCTTGCCACTGACTATTTGTTTGCGACTTCTCTAATTCGGTCAATGCTAGTCTTTGTTGTTGCAATACATTTTCTTGCTGGGGTAATTCTTGCTCCAAAATTTGCAATCGAGATTGAGCTTTAACTAATTGCTCGGTAGTTTGAGCGTGTTGAAATTCGGTTTGCTCTAGTTGCTTGGTCAATGTCCTAATTTCTTTGCTAAGTTGTTCGCTTTGAAGCTGCTTTTCTCGCCGCCCTTGGCGCATTTCTGTTAATTCTTGACTCTGCTGCTTTATTTTGGCTAAAAGCGTGTTTATTACTTGAGTACAACGCTCTAATATTTGCGTAATATCTTGCAGCCGATTTTTTAATTGGGTGATTTCCGATGATTCGGTGGCATCTCCTCTGCCAAAATGTAAGCCCGATCTTTGGGTATTCATTCCCCCAGTCATTGCGCCGCTAGTTTCTAGTAATTCTCCGTCTAAAGTGACAATGCGATGCTCTCCCAAATAGCCCCGCGCTGCTTCTAAATTTGCAAATACTACCGTGTTCCCAAACACGTAGGCAAATATATTTTGATATTTGACTTCGCATTCTAGTAAGTTAATTGCGTAATCGATAAATCCATTGGCATAACGCAAAGCTACTGTAGGCGAAAACCGCCCGAATTGAATCTTATTTAAAGGTAAAAATGTGATTCTCCCGGCTTTTTTTTGCTTCAATAACTCAATAGCTGCGGCAGCTACTAAATCGTCTTCTACTACTAACTGTCCTAATCTACCTCCGGCGGCAGTTTCTAGGGCTAGTTGATAGCGCGAATCTACGCTGCCTAATTGGGCAACTAATCCGCAAATACCACTTAAACCAGATTGCAAAATAACTTTAGTTGCGTAAGTTCCTTGAGTTTCTTGCATGGCTTGAACTTGCGCCTCTAACTTATCTAAGTTACGTTGTTTTTCTCGCTGTTCTAAAATTAATCTGTTTTGCGTTTGCTGCTGAGTTTGCAACTCTTTTTCCCCCGCAGCTAAGGCTTTTGCTAATAATTCAGCTTTGCTAGTAAATGTTAGTAATTCAGCTTCTAAATTACTAAGTTGATCTTTTTTCTCAGCTATTTGCAGTTCTATTGTAGAAATTAATTGATTTTGTTCGCTGACTTGTTTAGTTAATTGACTATGACGCTCTTTTAATTTTGCTTGTTCTGTACGCTGGGGTTCAATAGTTTGCTGCAACGCTTCAATTTGACGGCTTAAAGAAGCTTGTTGCTGCACCCACGCATCGGAGGCATCAGCGATCGCATTCGCGGATTCTCTACTTTGTTCTAAGGCAATCTTTGCCTCGTTTTGCTGTAGCCGTAGATTGCTAATATCTTGGGTTTCTACTACTTCTTGTTCGCTAATAACTTGGCTTAAAAAATCCCGATTTTGCTTGATTTCTTGAATTCTTTGCGATATATTAACTATGGTATTCTTTGCGGCGGCTTCTAACTCTTGTCTGCGGAGTTGGAGTTGCTTTTGCTGGGCTTCGTAGGTAGCTAAGGTAGATTGTAAAGCTAAAAGATTCGCTTCTCCCAAGGCTTTGACACGCTCGTTGAGTAGATCGAGTTGGGTTGTAGAATTATTAATTTGTAACTGTTTGTCTGCAAGCTGAGTAGTCAAGTCGGCAATTGTGCGATCGCCTTGTTGCATCTGGGCGACAATTTGCTCTTGTTGAGCTTGGAGATGTCGCCACCCCAACACCGCTTCCCACTGTTGCTTTTGGTGAAATTCAGCGCGGAGCTTTTGGTATTTCTCAGCTTTAAGCCGATCGGCAGATAAGCGATCGCGTTGCAAGATTAATTCTTTCTCGACAATTTGACAGCGCTCGATGCGATCGCGCACTTCTTCTAAAGTATCTTTAGCTTGGATAATTTTGCGATCAAAGTTGGCAACCCCCGCAAGTTCGTCAATAATTTCCCGGCGCTCTTTAGCATTCATTGAAATAATGCTAGTTACATCGCCTTGCAGCACTACATTGTAGCCTTCAGGATAAATCCGCAACTGAGATAATTGGGCGTGCAACTCCGTTAGCGTACAAGCTTCGCCATTAATGTAATAGTTGGAAGTATAAGTATCAAGCTTTGTTACTCTAAGCCTGCGCGTAACGCTCCATTCAGTCGGAGTATTTTCTTGCTCGTCGCTAATATCAAACGTAACGGTAACACTAGCTTCTGCCTTACCGCGACTGCCTTGATTGTGGTTAACTAAATCGGGTAAACGCTCCGCTCTCATTCCTTTGGAACTAGATAGACCAAGGGCAAATAATAAAGCATCGAGAATATTGGACTTACCCGAACCATTGGGACCGGAAACCACAGTAAAACCGGGCAGTAATGGAACGGTGGTTGTACCGCCAAAGGATTTAAAGTGCGAGAGTTCCAGTCGCTTGACATACACCATAGGCGCTGGTTGAATTGTTGTTTGTTAGAGGTACAAGCGTATTAGTAGTTAAACAGATTAGCACGGTTGGTTTCATGGAGCTAGACTTCTACTAACTTTGGAGCAACGGGACTCGATTTATTCGTCAAGAGCTACGAGCGTGTAAATAAGTAAATACTGATTTATCGCCAATATCTGGGGGAATTGGTTGTATGACTTTACGCAACGCAAATATACAAAATAAAGCAGTCCAACTAGCAAGCATTATTTGCTCCCATAGAAGCGGAAAAATGCCTAACATATGACCTGAAAGCAAAACTGGAACTAAGAAAGTCAGAAATTTTGTTTCTAAGCGCTGAAAACAAAAAGCTTCTTTGAAATAAATACCCGTCAAAGCAGCAAAAATAAGCCCCACACCAAATAAAGCTAATGGTTGCTCGTAAATAGTCACAGCCAAAGGCGTGCTACTAGAAATTGTCCAACAAATTGCGGCAGTAGTACTGATCGCCCAAAATATTTGTAATACTCGGTGCAGTACAGCTAGATAGATGTGGATAGTTAGCAAACTAACCCCTAATCCCAAGCTAAAACAGAAAAATAAGGGCGTTAGTAACGAGATATTATCAGGTTGTAGCAATGCGATCGCACTTCCGACGGCAAAACTCAGTGCGGCGACAGCCAAACCTGTACGGTAAACAATTACGCTAGTGCGATCGCTGCTGTCGATTGTAAAATCGCCAAACTGTCCTTGATAAATTATTGATTCTGGTGCTAATTGCTCAGTCATAAGACACTTTTTGGAAGTACATAATCTATTTTTACTATTGAACTTGCATGACAACCAAAGTCATATCATCATTAGCTTGACTCGCTTTACCGATAAATTGTCGGACTTTATCAAACAGATATTCTAAAATTGATTGAGGTTCCAAAGAATTCCTGCAAGCCCACTGAAAAGCGCGGATCAAGTTTTCTTCATCAAAGCGATCGCCATTTTGACTTGCAGCATCTGTAAATCCATCAGTGTAATAAATAATTGTATCTCCAGTCCGCAACTGTACTTGAGCATTTTCATACTGATTGTGAGCATCAAGCCCAATTAGCATTCCCAAAGTATCAAGGCGCTTAATTGTTTTAGTTGCAGCCTGCCACAATAACGGGGGATTATGAGCAGCGTTGCTATAAGTCAAAATTTGCGTATCGGGATCGTATTCCGAACAAAACAGCGTCACAAACCGATGAGAATTTTCTAAGTCAGCATACATTACCCGATTTAAGTGTTGTAAAATCCGGGCTGGAGAATGACCGTTTAGCACTTCTCCCCTTAGCATTCCCCGCGTCATCGTCATAATTAGCCCCGCAGGAACCCCTTTACCCATCACATCGCCAATTACTAACGCCCAGTGAGGAGATTGGGAAGCTAAACTTTTTTGTCCGTCGTGATTAGTGGGAATAAAATCATAATAATCTCCACCGACTCGATTGGCGGGCTTACATAAAGCAGCTAGAGATACACCAGGAATACTTGGACATTGACGGGGCAATAGTTGTAATTGAATTTCCGCGCCAATTTCTAATTCTCGATCTAGGCGTTCTTTTTTGCGTAACTCTACAGTAAGTTCGCCATTTTCAATTGCTACGGCAGTTTGATCGGCAATCAAACGCACGAGCTTTTGTCTGTCTTCTGTCCAATTGTATTGAGGATTGCCACTAAAAACATACAGCCTGCCTCTTTCTACTTGCTTGACAAAAATAGTCGAACCAAATAACTGCATATCTCCCCCCAATTGACTGCTAACTTGAGCGTCCATAGCAGCAGTTGCTGGTACTAACTGGGCAGCAGTCAAAGAAGCCGTAACTACGCTTGTGGCAGTTTCTATGGCTTTGCGAATTATTTTTTGCTGACGGCTATCTTGGCAATGCAATTGCTCTAATTTTACTTGACCGTTGGGTTTATATAGTATTAGTGCGCCGCCGTCGGCATCAGTTACCCGCGTTGCCATGAGCGGAATCAACTCTAAAAATTGGTTAAGGTTGTTGAAGCTTCTTAGCGCAAAACCTAAAGAGCTTAGTAAGTCTTGAATTTTATGTTGTTCTCGATGCAGACGCGCCACCAGTTCTTTGAGTGCCAAAACTGGATTTATGTCGGTGGGAGCATTGTTGTAGTCAGTAGGTTGTTGAGATGGCGATTGAGGCACAGAAGTTATGCTTCCATTGAGAATGCTATTTTGAGCGTGGTGGTATCGACGAAACTATTAGGTTGAAATAGCTTGATTTGAGCTTTTGCGGTGTTAAGTCAAAGATTATAGCGCAGGCTGTCGCGACCTTGGGCGATCGCACTTTTTATCTTATTTGCCGGAGTTTTCGAGCGCACAAGGGTTAAAAAGTTTCTGCGTATCCTACTACTTTTGGCGCGTCAACTACCAAATTTAAGCGATCGCTATGAACTGTAACTATGGGCTGACTAATATTTAAGGAGGCAAAAGGGCTAGTTGTGGGAATTTCTAATTTGGAACTAACTAAACCAAAACTTGCCTCAACCATAGCTGGAAATATTAATAAATTGCTAGTTTTGCAACTAAAAGCTGAAGCGCTTAGTTTTAATGGTATACCGAGGCTTTGACGGTTGTAATCTAATCTACATAGCAAATTGTTTGCTTGACTTACAGTGACGCTATTTTCTGTCCAAGTAAATTGAGCTAATTGTTTGGGCAATCCCCAAACTTCGCGCCCACCTTCTACAGAGTCAGGATTATCTACATAAATATGAGAAACCCAACCGCCAAATTTGCCTTCATAGCTCAAAAACCCAGCAATAATAATTAATTCGCTATACTCCAGCACAGAACCGGAACTGTATTTAGATAAATAAACTCCACCAACAGTTTTACCGGGCAATACAGAAATAATATTTAATTTTTCAGGGATGAGGGGACGGACTCGCGCTATATCCAACAACTGCAAAGTTACAAAGGCGTAGCCTTTTAATGTCCAAGGGGGCTGGGGGTAGCTCATTTTATTTCAACCTCTGTGCGTCTCCAGGACGAGGGGGTAAAGGTGAATTTGATTGAATCGGTGGCTTATTAGGCTCCTTTGCCCTTGGCGATGGGCTAGGGGCTGGGGAGCGGGTATTTTGATTAAATAAGCTAACTAAAGTTTGTACCAGATCTTCACGCTGTTTGCGGTTGAGGCGGGCAATAGCAGCGCGATCGCTTTCTATGGGATTTGTAGTTAAAGTAGCATTCCCAGGATAAGCTGCTTCGTCTACGATCTCATTAGCGCCTAAATAATCAGCTAAGGTTAGTTTCCAATCTAGCCGATAACCAGGGGCGCGTCCTTTGACATATAGGTGGTATTGCAGCAAGCGAGTGACTAAGGTGCTACTCGCATCTACTTTTTTTGTTTCTTTGCTGACATACTTGTTTTCTAGGGGTAAGTCCGGCAACTTCCGATAAACTTGCTGCCATAGTTCTTGAGGTCTAGCTGTTTGAGCCAAACTAGGTGAGATATTGACAGCAGCTAAGAAATTGGGGTTGGCAAGCAACCCTATTGCTAACACCAACAAACCTGTTATGCAGGCGATAGTAACTAGCTTGAGTTGCGAAGTTTTTTGCCTGTTCACAATTGCTATCAGTAATTTATTTTGGTTTTTTGCTCGATTGTTGGCATTATTACTGAACCCTTAAGGTTCGCCAATAATTTCCGGCTGATTGAGTTCGTCGGACATTTCAATAATTGCCCGCAATACTGGTTTCATCATTGGATCGTCCATAGTATCAAAGTCTTCATAGCGGCGGCGTTTGGCACGATTTGCAACTTGAACGGTAATGCGATAGCGATTGGAAGCGGCACTAATTAGCTCCTCCGCACGTTGAATTACTTCACTTTGGGGTGTCTCGAATTTAGAACGTTTAAGCATGAAACCTGGAATTATTGGGAGTTTCTCCCAGTTTACAACACCCTACAGCAATAGGGCAGGGCGATCGCCTGCAAAAAAGCTTTGAATTACCCCTCTGCTGATAGATGTTTTTACTCTATTTTTTAGACTATCAGTAGGTTTTCAACCTAAATATTTACTATGACTGACATTATCGACACTGCCGTCAATGCAGGAAATTTCACTACCTTAATCAAAGCAATTAAAAGCGCTGATTTAGTAGATATTCTCAAAAGTGAAGGCTCTTATACAGTTTTTGCCCCTACGGATGAAGCATTTTCTAAGTTACCTCAAGAAACATTAAATGAGCTACTTCAAGACCTTCCTAAGCTCAAAAGAATTTTGACTTATCATGTGGTGTTTGGAGATGTTCGAGAAGAAGATTTAAAGCAAATTGAAGAAGCTGCAACTGTAGAGGGATCGATCGTTGCCATTGAATCTAACAATGGTATTAAAGTCAATGATGCCAATGTTTTGCAAACAGATATTATTGCTGATAATGGAGTAATCCATGTCATTGATGGTGTTTTGATACCTGCTTTGGTAGCTGCGGAGTAGGTGTCTGAAGTAAATTAGGCGATCG
Source organism: Aliterella sp. E5.1 (assembly GCF_057473825.1). Taxonomy (NCBI): domain Bacteria; kingdom Bacillati; phylum Cyanobacteriota; class Cyanophyceae; order Chroococcidiopsidales; family Aliterellaceae; genus Aliterella; species Aliterella sp. E5.1. The sequence continues at coordinate 5,259 of NZ_JBYCCV010000044.1, read as the reverse complement.
CTCTTTTTTATACAATGTATGTAAAGTATAAATAGTTATTTAGCTTTACTTACATTGTAGAAATAAACACATCTACTAAAAAGAGTATTTTCATCTACAAATAGATTAATCTATTTATTTAGGAATACTTAAACTCAAATTAACCTAGTCTCAACCCACAAACTTGTAAAGCTTGCTACAGTTAGAAGGTAAAACATTTCAAAGTAGATAATCATGGCAACAGCAGATCTCAATTCAACTATCTCTGCTTTGAAAGGTGGATTGACAGAACTTCCTGCGGAAGCCGCAGTAGCAAATATTGACAGTTGGCACTCACAACTCAAAGATGCAGCGCCAGAAGTTGCAAACACTCTAGCTGAACTCAAAACTGCTTTAACAAGCGGTAACGCTTCGGGTTCCTCGATTGGTGCATTGTTAAAGAAACTTGGCGGTCAAGCAACTACTGCTGGCACAAGCACAGGCGGTGACGCAGGTAAGCAAATGCAAGAATTAGGCAAAATGCTTACTGATGCTGGTGGATCGCTCTAACTAACAAGTATTCTGGCACGAATATTCAAGGTTTTGCCTAGAAAGTAAGGAAGCATTAAATAGTTTTCTTGCAAATCAGTAAAAACAAGAGGTATCTAGTTAATAGATACCTCTTGTTTTGTTTTAAGTAGCGGAGAAAATGCACCCACTACGAGAGGCAATACTAAGATTTAGAGTATTGCTATCGCTCCAGCTTGCTTCTCCTTTGCCATACAACAGCTTGCTAGGAGTAGAAATCAAATCATCTACTTTGATATTAGCGGTTACTTCTGCCGTGCCAGCATTAACAGCGATAATTAATTCCTCCGCGTCCAAAATTCGGGCAAATACATACAGTGCACCTTGAGCGTAGAGAATTTTGTAACTACCTGTACGCAAGGCTGGGTAATTATGACGGATAGAAATTAGCTGGCGGTGATAGTCAAGAACATCGCGCTCCCATTGAGCTTCTAGAGGAAAACCGCGCCGAGAATCAGGATCTAAACGTCCTGGTAAACCAACCTCATCGCCGTAGTAGATGCTAGGAGCGCCAGGAAAAGTTAGTAATAGTAAAGTAGATAATTCTACACTAGGGCGATCGCCTGAAGCAATAGAAACTAGCCTAGCTGTATCGTGACTAGCTAATAAGTTGAGTTGAGTTAGCTGAATTTCCCAAGGGTAAAGCGCTAATAAGTGTTTAATTTTGTCACCGTACTCAGCAGCAAATAGCGGTGGGTAAGGATGATAAGAACGATCTTGTACTTGTTCCATATCCACGCGATCGCCCGCCGCAAAAGCGATCGTAGGGGCAGCAAATAGGTAATTCATCACGCCATCAAATTGCGTGCCATCTAGCCACTCCCTGGAGTCTTCCCACACTTCGCCCACAATATAGGCTTCGGGGTTAATGGCTTTAACGCGAGTTCTAAATTCTTGCCAAAAACCAGGGGATGTTACTTCAAACGGCACATCCAAGCGCCAGCCATCGATGCCCAATTTAATCCAATATTCGGCAATTTCCATAATGTATTCTCGCACTTCAGGATTGTCGTGGTTGAATACTGGCAGCGCCCGGTTGTCTGCCCAACCTTCATAATTGGCAGGAAACTCGCCATTATAGGGAGATAAGGGCCAATCGTGAATTTTGAACCAGTCTACCCAAGGAGAATAAGGACCATTTTCTAGCACATCGTGGAAAAAGAAGAAGCCGCGACTAGCGTGATTGAAGACTCCATCTAAGACAACTTTAATATTGCGATCGTGACAGGCTACAAGTAAATCTTTGAAAGCATCGTTTCCGCCCAACATCGGATCGATTTGGTAGTAATCATGGGTATGGTAGCGGTGATTGCTGGCAGATTGAAAAATAGGTGTGAAGTAAATTGCATTAATGCCTAGACTTTGTAAATAATCTAATTGCTCCAAAACTCCCCACAAGTCTCCACCTTTGTAGCCTTGGAGTGTGGGCATTTCGTCCCATTCTTCCCAAGATACAGTTTTTAAAACTCGCTTGTGCGGTTCTTGGCTTTTAGCAAAGCGATCTGGAAAAATTTGATAGAAAACTGCGTGTTTTACCCAATCTGGGGTTTGAATCTGCATATATTGCTTTTTACCTCTTCACAGATAAGTTACAGGCAGTTACTCAATTGTGACTCCAACCAATGATAGAAAACTTTACTTTCCAACAATAATTATCCACAAACTAGCACCCAAAACCACCGTAGCAAGATGTTGTGGAATAAGACTCCGCAATGGTTGACGAGCAATGTTTTGAGTTAATAAGATTGTCAAGAAAACCGAACTAATTAGCGTTACTCCTTGCAAAAATGCTGTAACTGCTGGATGCGCTACTAGCACGGGCATTGATGAACCGCTATAACCAAAAGTTGCTAAAGTTACTGGTATTATCCGCCCTGCTTCCCCCAATCCTAAACGTAGATAGTGGGCTAAATTTGCACCTAATACCAAAGGTAAATAACCGTAGGCTAATTCTGTAAAACTTCGCGGTTTAGTATTTTTTATTCTAAAAACTAGCCAGATCAAACTGTAAGCCGCTATAGGAATAATTACCGGAGTCGTTAAAGTTAGGATAGATGCTCCTAAATGAGGTAAAAACGGCGTTACATCTACGTTTTCAAAACCCATTGATTGGATTTCGGGTAAGCGGTGCAGAAAGACACCATCCAAAAGCAAAAACAATAAAGCAACTTCATAGAGATGGGGTACGTGAGTCGTCCATAATTCAATCCCTGGGGGACGCAAATTAAACTCAACAGAACGATGGGGACAGGCTTTAAGACAAGTCATGCACAGTACGCAATCTTTGTTATCTTCTAGTTGGGCTGGATGAGAATACAAAGGACATCCATTAGTTTCCATCCCTTCACCTTTTTGCGGTCCGCCTTTATAACATTGATAAGTAGTGCATTCCGCCGAACAAGTACCTTGCTGCGCTCGTAATTCCGTCATCGATAGCTTGGCAAATAAGCCATTCATCCCACCAATTGGACAAAGATAGCGACACCAAAACCTTCGTTCAAATATGGCAGAGAAAATCATTGCGCCAGCAGTGATTAGTAGCAGCAAACAAGCTGATAAATAAGCTGTGTCTTCCAAATTCCAGAGTTCTTCCCACAAGAAAATTAAGACAAATAAACCAAATAAAAACCAACCTCCCCATTTTTCTGCTTGCTCTCTGGGCCAGCGTTTCAATTGTCTTGGTACTAACCACAGGGAAAGCTTTTGCGTAACTTCTCCATAAATCATGAACGGACAAATAGAACACCATAACCGCCCAACAAAAGGAAATCCTAATAGTATTAAGGGCCACCACCAAGCCCAAAATAGATTTAAGGCTACATTCTCGCTGCGATGCTGAGGACCAATAAACAACATCACTACAACGATCGCAAAGGCAGTTAAAGTAAAACCATAATTAATTTTGTCGGGCCACCAATCACTCCGCAAAAACCGCCGCAGTTGGGGGTAAAGATTCAACAAATTCACCCGAAACCGCTTTTTCTTTGCTTCGGCTGACCAAAATATTTCTTCTGTTAATTCTGGTGCGCCTCCAGATTGGACAATCGCTCTTTCTACTAAACTTTGCAACTCTTTTAAGTTGCCTGGAAAATCATAAGCCTGCAAGCGACGGATTGCTTCGGGGACAACTTTGGGTTTAGGTAAGCTTCGAGCTTGACAATAAAGGCTGATGTAATAATCTACTTGCGCTTTAATATCAGTTTTCCGCACCCGCAGAGGTGGAACTTTGATATTGTGACCAATACAGCGCTCAATTGTTGGCTGCGTGGTTTCCGAAACAATCAAAATACGAGCGCTAGAAGTCCGCGCTTCAGTAACTTCATCATTACGACTAACAGGGTTATAGATGCTCGTTCTTAGTAACTGTGCTAAGGCTGGGACTAATTCAGGGGGAAGTTCTTGAATATTGTTGAGAATCAAAGTGCCATTTCCCAGCCATTCCAGCAATCCCGGCTTACCATTAGCGCGTCCAAATAAGTCTGCGCCGCTAGTTTGCAAAATACCGCAATTGACTTTGATAATTGGTTCGCGGCGTTGGGGGGAACCAAAGTGAATAAGAGCGGCGATATTATCTTTTTCTAAACCTGGTTCTCCAAATATTAATACTGATTTGCGATCGCCTGCTGCTTGTCTAATTTGTTGGCGCAAACGCACCGCATAGCGACTTGTTCCCACAATTCCCCGTTGCGCTTTGGTTACTAGATAAGGACGTAAGGCGACGGAGCGCTCTTGCTCGTAACTAAAAGCAGTGGTTAGTTGTGCTAATTCCTGTGCAAGCTGGCGGGAAAAAGCTTGACCAATTTCTAGGTATTGAGCGACTAATTGCCCAAATTTGGCGGCGGAAACTGCCCACAGATGGCATTCGCTCAAAGTAGTTACAGTTTGCGCGGCTTGTTGCTCTAATAGCAATTCTTGCAGGTTAATCACCGCTCCCGGCAAAAAACCATAGGGAGCAGTGGGGGCTATTTGGTTAATGCGAGTACTTTCTAGTTGACCTTGGATGAGAATATATAATGCCGCCGGGGTAGTATCTTCTTCAACTAAGCGCGTATTAGCGGGAATTATTTGTTCTTCAATAACGGAAGAAATTGCCTCTAGTACCGTTGGCGAAAGAACCCCTAAAGCTGTGCGTTCTTGCAGCCATACCAATGAATCTAGAGATGTCATAGTTTTGCTCTCTCATCTAGCTATTCAATTTGTACCAAATTTAGTCAAGTTGGCGATCGCAAATATTACAGCCATAATAGTGGACTCCTGCATCGAACTTCAGGACTATTTGACAAGCTATGAGGATAAAAATGCAAATTAAAAAAGAAAGAGCTATCAATCTAATTTTGTTAGGACTCGCTTTAAAATATGTTCCATTAATTACAGTGGCAATATTTGTAGAAAATATTACTTAAGAATGATGCAATTCTTCCTTATTACGATAGTGGAAGTTAGCATAAACGGTAAAGCGATCACATTGACAATAAAGTTATAGTAAGATGCGATCGCGCTCAATCTTACATCTTTTTGGTTTTTAAATACTCTGCGATCGCATCAGCTACGTGGTAGTGCGTCAAATAAACGTGGGATTGGTAGAGTAGAGGGGATCTCTCATCTGCAACTCGTCCATGCAATGCCCTTTGTGTGATCATTCTAAAGCCCATAAACACGGCAAGATGCCCAACGGACATCAACGCTATCTCTGTCCTGTTTGCCAACAGACGT
>NZ_JBYCCV010000043.1:0-30698 GCF_057473825.1 Aliterella sp. E5.1 | reverse complement strand
TCCTGCAATGTGCTGCACTTAATCCCATGATTCAATTAGGCAAACCAGATAGCTACAACGTGGAAAAATAATCATTAACTCTGCTAAGAGTTGGTGTGTCTTTTTTCTGTTTCATGCAACAAAGCCGTTTATAGCTCAAGTCCTTGCACCTAAGACTAGCTAGAGGTAAATTTAAGGATGTGTTGGGCGGTAAGTTGCGGCTGCTCTAAGTGAGGGACGTGTCCGCAATCATTGAGCCAAATTAGTTGACTATGAGAAATCGCTCTATTAAATTTTTCTGCGTCAGCTATACCTAGTATTCTGTCTGCATTGCCCCACAAAATTAGTGTTGATTGCTTAATATGAGCAAGTTTGTCTTTAAAGGAAGTATAGCCACCGCTTTGAGTAAAGGAGATTAAAGCTGTATTCCAATCAGGCATATTCAGATGCAAGGCTGCACATTGTTGAGCATCAAGGGAAGCAAGACTTCTGTCTTTGTAAGCAGTGCGGCTGATACTGGCGCGGACTTTGGGGTTGCGTAAAAATTGCGTAGCTAAATAGCCTAGGGGCGGAAACATAAATTTGCCCATTGCCGATCCAGCGCTAAAACCTGCGCTATCTATTAATACTAATTTTTTGACAGCTTGGGGATAATTAAGGGTAAAGTCGATAGCGGCTGCACCTCCCATTGATGCGCCAACTAATATTACTGGCTGATTAATTAGGGTTTTCCAGAAGGAGTATAAGTGAATTGCGATCGCACTTGGGCTAATTTTGATTTCTTTAGGTCTATCTGTAAAGCCAAAACCTAACAAATCTACTGCCCATGTTTGATTTTGAGTAGCAAGTAGTGGTAACAAGCGCCGAAATTCTAAAACGGAGCTATCAAAACCGTGAAGTAATAATATTGGCGTTCCGGTATTACCTTGCTGGACGTAGGAAGTTGCGATCGCTCTTTGACTTAAAGGGGTAGCTATTTTTTGATGCTTAATACTTTTGGCAAGATTTATAGATTCAGTTTCAGTTAGTTGAGCGATTAGTTTGGATAAAAAACTAATTTCCATAATTCACCGATCTTACAGACTATACAAAGTTAATCCCTCCTAAATTTAGGAGGGATTAGCTAAAAGCCAATTTTACTTTAAATTACTTACTAATATCTTTTAGAGCTTTTTGAGGTGCTTTAACTACTTCCTCTGCTGCTTCTTTCAATTGTTCGCCAGCTTTTTTTGTACCTGGATCAATCGGCTCGTCAAGATTTAGTTTTTCTTTGACAGTTTCAAAAATATTTTTTCCTTTATCTTCGGCGGCTCTATTTTTGATACTTATGCCTTCGTCTTCAAGTAACTTTGCTGATTTTTCGGCGTTATCTTTGATTCTATTTGCCTTGATTTCTGCTTCGCTTTCACCCCCATCAATTTTGTATTGAGTAGCTTCGGGCGTTACTGGCTCTGCTTGAGCTTGTAGTTGATTTCCGTGAATATCAAAAGCACTACTAATTAAAAATGTTAAACCTACGAGAAACACTGTTATGATTTGCTTTATGTTAATGCTTTGTAGCCAAGAAGTTACGCGCTTCATAATAAATACTCCTACCATGCTTTTGTCAATTAAACTACTTTGGTTACAGACGTAATCTCTGCAATCATTGCATTATAATCTTTGAATGTTTTGGATTTCTTCGCATCAGTCTAACGATATATAATTAGTTTTTGACAATGAAATAGATTATCTAGGTGAGTATATAGATAATCAATAATTATTAATGCTCAAACAAATCTTTGAACTGTAATAAATCTAAAGTAACTATAGTAGGTAAAGCTTCAAAGCATCTTGTAGCCAGATTTAATCTTTCTTCGCGTTCGAGCATAACAATTAACTTTTGTCTAGCACTTAGGAGATAACGAACATCATTAGAAGCATAATTTAATTGCTTATCCGACAAATTTGCTGCATTTCCCCAATCGGAACTTTGAGCGCTTTTGTCTAATTCTACGTTTTCTAATTCTTGGATTAACTCTTTTAATCCATGTCGATTTGTATAAGTTCTAGCTAATTTACTAGCAATTTTTGTACAAAATACTGGGGTGACGTGAATATTCAAATGCTGACGCAAAGTTGCTAAATCGAACCGGGCAAAGTGAAAAACTTTAATAACTTCAACACTTTCTAGTAATTGCTTTAATTTTGGAGCATCGGTTTGATTTTTGGCAATGCGGACTACTGTAACTATCCCTTGAAGATCGCATATCTGCACTAAACACAAGCGATCGCGCGTTGGCAACAACCCCATAGTTTCGGTATCTACAGCAATGGCTTCAGCGCTTAAATATTGCGCTAAGATATCGCCCTGAAGATCGCGATCGCATACTTGAAAGTCTGGTAATTCCATTAGGTTAACGGCGGTTGATAAATAGCTGAGTAAAGTAGTATTCATTCTTGGCATTTTTGGCAACGCCGATACCAGTCAAGTTGTATTGACCTTCAATATTAACTCGATGACCGTCACTTTTTATCCAACCATCTACAGCTTGCTTAGCGGGGTTAGAATATCCTTGATTGAAAGCAACATTTTCTGCGGCTGCACGATAGTTAATTTGGCTGCGAATCACAGAAACGCGCCCATCAAAACCTTGATGGCTAAAAGGAACTTTACCACTTGCCATATTTTGACTGTGAATTTTTGCCTGGGCGCTGATGCGCGAGTCGAGAGTTAAAGGCGGTAACTTGCACGACTGGCGATATTGATTGATTTGTTGGTGAATAGATTTTTCCATAGCTGACGGCGGTATGCTAGGAGAAGCGGCTACAGTGTCCGGCGATGGTAAGCCGATGTCTGCATTCAAAGGAACACTACAGCTAGAGATAGTAAGCATAGCGAACAGTATTCCTGGTAAGAGTTTTTGCATTATGGGCTATTTTCTAGAAATTTAGCGATAGTGAAAATAGGTGTCACAAAAGTTTCAAGTGTTGGGATAGTTTCATTATAAATGGTGGAGTGGCGCGGATTGTTCCCTTGGGTTCCCTCGGCGGTGGCGCTTGCACAAGTTAATATAGATAGGCTAATCCGCTTAATTATTTTTATGGCATCCCATAATCGCAAGTCTTCGGACTCGACTAAATCGAATGAAACCCGTTTTGTTTATCGAGAGTTTGGCGATAGTAATCCAGCTTTAGAAAGGGGAGTTGCTGACTTACCCCCGGCGGAGCAAAATGTCAGAATCCAAGCTTCGCGTAAAGGACGTAAAGGCAAAACTGTTACTGTAATTACTGGTTTTCAGGCTAAAAATGAAACTTTAACTGAACTTGTAAAAAAGTTAAAAACTCAGTGCGGTACGGGGGGAACAGTAAAAGAAAATGAGATTGAGATTCAGGGAGAACATACCCAAAAGCTTTTACAGATTTTGACGCAGTTGGGCTACAAAGCTAAAATTAGTGGTGGTTGAAAAATGATTCAATCTGTCTCTATAGAGATGTCATCAGTGCTAATTCGTGGCATCTTAAAAAAGTAATATAGTAGCTGTGATCGCCATAATGGCATCGTAAGGTTAGCAGCTACAACAAAGGAGACTACTATGGATATTATTCGCCTAATAGCTGCAATCTTTATACCGCCTCTAGGTGTTTTCCTTCAGGTAGGGATAGGAACAGATTTTTGGATAAATATTGTCTTAACACTTTTTGGCTACGTCCCTGGAATTATCCACGCTGTATGGATAATTTTGTCTAAAAAATAAGTTTTAAAGCGATCGCTACTTTTACTTAAGCGATCGCCTTAATATTACTATTTACGAAGATTTCTTGGCTGCAAATAGTTCGGCAAAAAACTGCTGCATATCTGCAAAAGAGCGTCTATCGGCAGTAGGGTTGTAAGCGACACCTTTGGAAGCATCTTTACCAGCTTCGGGGTTAGTAAAACTATGTACCGCCCCTCCGTACTCTACCAATTGCCAGTCAACTTTTGCTTGACGCATCTCGTTTTCAAAGGCATCAACTTGGGCTTCGGGAACTAAAGGATCGTCCGCACCGTGGAGAACTAAAACTTTACTCTTAATATTTGCTGCATCTTTGGGGTTGGGCGTATCTAAGTTGCCATGAAAACTAACTACACCTGCAACATTTGCACCGCTTCTTGCTACTTCTAAAACTGTAGTACCACCAAAACAGTAACCAATAGCAGCGATGCGGTTTTTGTCAGTAAGTTTGTTATCTTGCAATACCTTCAATCCTGCTGATGCGCGATCGCGCATCAGTTGGCGATCGGATTTATATATAGTAGCTTGGGCGGCGGCATCTTTGGGATTTGTTGGTCTAATCCCTTTACCATACATATCAACGGCGAAAGCGACGTAGCCAAGGCGTGCTAGTTGCTCGGAACGCCGTTTAACGTAAGGTCCTAAACCCGTCCATTCATGGACGATCATCACTCCTGGGCGTTGCCCTTTGATTGCGTCATCGTAAGCTAGATAGCCTTCTAATACCGTATTGCCATGCTTGTATTCGACTACTTGAGTTTGCACTTTGGCAAAAGCAGCCGTTGAGCAGACTAAAGCAACAATCGGTGCGATCGCTAAAGAGGATAAAACTTTCATGGGATAAGAACGTAAGAACATTGAAAAGTAGATAAATGGAAAATTATTCTAACGCGATTAATTAGAACTAAACATCTTGCCTAAGTAGAGCTACAAATAAAAAGTCCGCCTAGAGCGGACTTTTTAAACTTGTTTACGTAGATTAGAAACCCGACGTTTTCTATTGTGTATCCGAACTTGCCAAAGATGGAGCGCCCAAAGTCCGAGCATACAAGCTTGCGGGTTGTTGTTGAGCAATTACTGGCAATACGTTGCGTACTTGAGCGGCTACAGCTACAGTTTTTACATCATAAACTTGGGTAGCAATCTTAGGATACAAGCCGATACCAATAATGGGAACTAGCAAGCAAGCAGTAATAAATATCTCGCGGGGCTTCGCGTCTCCCAAGAAACTCTCAATTACTATGCCTGACTTTTGCTCTCCGTAGAAAGTTTGACGCAACATAGCGAGTAAGTAAATCGGGGTAAGAATCAAGCCTACTGCTGCTAGAAATACTACAACAACTTTAAAGCTAGAACTGTAAACGTCGCTAGTTGCAATTCCTAAAAATACTGTAAGTTCGCCGACAAAACCGCTCATTCCTGGTAAACCCAAGGAGGCCAAGGAACCCATTGTAAACAAAGCGAAGACTGTAGGCATTTGTTTTGCCATTCCGCCTAACTTTTCCATTGCTAGGGTGTGGGTGCGCTCATAAGTTATTCCAGAAAGGAAGAATAAACTAGCAGCAATCAAGCCGTGGGAAACCATTTGCAATACCGCACCACCGATACCAAGCTCAGTAAAGGAGGCAATTCCAATCAACACAAAACCCATGTGTGCGATGGAAGAATAAGCCAAGCGTCGTTTTAAATGATCTTGAGCAAAGGCAGCCAAGGAACCGTAAATAATATTGACTACACCCAAAATTACTAATACTGGGGCGAAATAAACGTGAGCATTGGGCAGCATCTCGATATTTAGGCGAATTAGTGCGTACCCGCCCATTTTCAGCATAACTCCCGCCAAAATCATCGATACAGGTGCGGAAGCTTCACTATGAGCATCGGGCAACCAAGTATGTAGGGGGAAAATTGGCAGCTTCACGCCAAAGGCAATCAAAAAGCCTGCATAGACAAGTAGTTCAAATACTTTGGGATATTCTTTATATCCCAAAGTCGTCATGTCAAAAGTTACAGTTTCACCGCAGAAAGCCATTGCTAAGCCTCCTACCAAAATAAATATAGAAGCTGCTGCCATATAGATAATAAATTTAGTGGCTGCGTAGCGGCGCTTTTCACCGCCCCATATTGAGATTAATAAGTAAACCGGAACTAACTCCAATTCCCACATTAGGAAAAATAAGAGCATATCTTGAGCGACAAATACGCCGATTTGGGCGCTGTACATCGCCAGCATTAAAAAATAAAACAGCTTGGATTTTTTTTCAACTTTCCAAGCTGCCAACATCGCTAAAGTAGTAATTAAGCCTGTAAGTAGTACCAAAGGCATTGATAACCCATCAACGGCTACCGACCACCTAATTCCTAACTGAGGAATCCAAGCATAACTATCAAATAACTGAAATGTAGATTCTTGTAAGTCGTAGCTAGACGAAAAGCAGTAAAGCATTAAAGCTAAATCTACAATTCCAACTCCAAGAGCATACCAACGGACAATTTTTGTTTTGTTGTCAGGAATGAAGGGAATGGCGAAGGCAGCCACTACAGGCAACAAAGTAATCAGACTCAACCACGGAAATTCGGCGCTAATCATAACTAAGGATTTATACCTATTGGCTATAGTTTTATTGTATGAAGCTAAGTGAATTTTTGTAAGGGGGTAAATCTATGGAAAATCCACTTTCTTCGTAAAAAACTTAGGCACAAATACTTAGGCGGGTACAAAATACTAAAGTTTTGTAAACTAAATCCAAAAATGGCAGCAAATATTTAGCTGCTGCCATTGACTGAAAGTTAGACAATATCAGCCTTAGCACCTTGAGAATCAAGATCGAGCGATCGCACATCCACTATTACCCCCGCACCTTCCCAAGCTGATGCGATCGCACTTTCTACTTTAGCTGCCTGCATTTTGTCTACTAATACAAGTAGAGTTGGACCCGCGCCACTAATAACCAAGCCCAAAGCACCCGCCTCCATAGCAGCTTTTTGTACCGCCTCAAACCCATGAATTAGCGCTTGACGATAAGGCTGATGCAACCTGTCTTGCAGCGCCACCTTTAGCCAATCAGCCCGTCCGGTTTGCAAAGCGCGGATAAGTAAACCCAAATGCGCCGTATTAAAAATTGCGTCAGCGCGACTAACTTGATTCGGCAAAACCCGCCGCGCCTCGGCTGTCGAAAGCTCAAAATCTGGAATAGCAACTACAGGCACAATAGATTCATGCCAAGGTACATCGCAAATTGCCCAACTATCTCCACTCGCCGCCAACCGACAGCCACCAAGCAAAGCGGGAACTACATTATCTGGATGCCCTTCAAATGCGATCGCCAGATCCATAATTTCATCAGAACTCAAAGGCAAACCCGCTAAGTGATTCGCCCCCATCAAGCCCCCTACAATCGCCGTTGCCGAACTACCCAAACCCCGCGCCAGAGGCACATCTAGCCCAATCTCTATATGCACGGGGGGAGTCTTTTCGCCTCTATGTTCATAAAACTTGACAAAAGACTGATAGGCGAGATTGCTTTGGTCGGTACTTACTTTTTGCGCCTCTAAACCACTAACTGAGATACTAAAACCCGAATCGACGGGAGTAAATTTGAACTGGTTATACAGAGTTAAAGCAGCCCCAATACAATCAAAACCCGCCCCTAAATTTGCAGTAGTGGCGGGAACAGTAACATTAACAGCAGTTTTGGACATGAATAATTCCTACTTCTATACGCTCACCTTTGCCATCGTATAAGCATCGATGTACGCACCATCGCGAAAAGCATTTTTTCTCAAAGTTCCTTCTTTTTCAAAACCAAACTTCTCGTAAAGATGAATAGCACTAGGATTATCTATATTTACTTGCAACTCCAGCCGCTTCAGGTTCAACCAGTTTTCAGCCAAATCGATAATTGCTGCCATTAGCCGCGAACCAATACCCTGATTTTGGTAGTCGTCATGAACGAATATACCTATTTGTCCCACATGAGAACGGCGATCGCTAAAAGTCCGCAAACTAACAAAACCTACAACTTTCTGTTCGTTATCAATAACAGCCACTAGCTCGTGCATTCCTGGCGGGGCATTTGCCAATTTGTGCTTAATGCGATCGCGAGATTGGTAAGGCATTTGCAGCGTTCCCCAACGGCAATTAGCCGCAAGAAACAGTACGGCAACATCTTCCCAATCAGCCATTTCAAAAGCCCGAACTGTTATTTCGCTCATTTAGAAGTTACTATACTCGGCGATCGCATGGACGATTTTTTCCACTACCTCATCTATTGGTATGCTGCCCAATTCCCCAGAGGCGCGGGTGCGGATGCTGAGGCTATTAGCTTCCACTTCTTTTGCTCCCACTACAGCCATGACGGGGATTTTGTCTTTTTCGGCGTTGCGAATGAGTTTACCCAAACGTTCGTTACTGGTATCTGCTTCCACCCGGATACCGCGCGATCGCATTGTATTGGCTACTTCAAGGGTAAAGTCTCTCTGGGCATCGCTTACAGGTAGTAATCTTACTTGTACGGGCGCAAGCCATAACGGGAAGTCTCCGGCGTACTCCTCAATTAAGATCCCGATTAAGCGTTCCAATGAGCCAAAAGGAGCGCGGTGAATCATTACCGGACGTTTGCGAGTACCGTCTTCTCCCACATACTCCAAATCGAAGCGTTCTGGTAAGTTGTAGTCTACTTGTACCGTCCCTAACTGCCACTCTCTTTCTAGAGCATCGCTGAAAATAAAGTCAAGTTTGGGACCATAAAATGCAGCTTCTCCTATACCTTCAAAGTGAGCCATTCCTAGCTTTTCTACAGCACGGCGAATTGCTCCTTGAGCTTTTTCCCAAGCTTCATCCGAACCAATGTACTTATCAGAAGCGGGATCTCTAAAACTCAGCCGTGCTTTGAAGTTCTTGAGTTGTAAGCTTTTAAACACCGACAAAATTAAATCGACGACATTGAGAAATTCATCATCTAATTGTTCTGGCGTGACAAATAGGTGGGAGTCATCCACAGTAAAGCCGCGTACTCTAGTTAAGCCGCCAAGTTCGCCCGATTGTTCGTAACGGTACACTGTGCCAAATTCAGCTAAACGCATTGGTAGTTCGCGGTAGGAACGCAATTCGCTTTTGTAAATTTGGATATGAAAAGGGCAATTCATTGGTTTGAGGACAAAACCTTGTTCGGCGGCGGCGGCTTGCTCATCCTCCGCCATTAGCGGAAACATATCTTCTTGATATTTCTGCCAGTGTCCAGAAGTTTTAAATAAATCTACTCTAGCGATGTGCGGTGTTACGACTGGTTGATAGCCGCGTTTTAGCTGCTCTTGCTGCAAGAAGCCTTCTAAAGTGCTTCTTAGTACAGTTCCTTTGGGTGTCCACAAAGGCAAACCTGGACCTACTTCATCAGAGAAGATAAATAAGCCTAGTTCTTTACCTAGTTTTCGATGATCGCGCTTTAGTGCTTCTTCTTTGCGCCGTTTATATTCTGCTAGTTGTTCTGGAGTTTCCCAAGCTGTCCCATAGATGCGCTGCAATTGAGCTTTGGTTTCATCTCCGCGCCAGTATGCCCCTGCGACGCTTTCAAGTTCGATCGCTTTTGGGTGCAAATCGCTAGTATTTTCTACGTGCGGACCCGCGCACAAGTCCCACCATTCTTTACCTAAGTGGTAAATTGTAATCGGCTCAGTAATGCCCTCTAATATCTCTAATTTGTAAGGCTCGTTAAGCTCTTTGATGCGGCTAGTTGCTTCTTCCCGGTTTACTTCTTCGCGCATTACAGGCAACTTGCGATTAATAATTTTCACCATCTCTTTTTGGATGGCTTTAAGATCTTTTTCAGTAAATGGTTCTGGGTTGTCAAAGTCGTAGTAAAACCCATTTTCAATCGAAGGTCCGATAGTCACTTGTGCCTTGGGAAATAGCTTTTGTACCGCCATCGCCATCACATGAGAAGCGGTATGGCGAATTTTTTGCAATTGTGGAGATTCGCTACTACGAGGCAAATACATTTTTTCTGGTTGTTCGGGAGATAGGGAGACTGACATCGGCGGATTTATTTTGGTTGGCTAGGACTTCAGCAAGTTTATTTTAAAGTGCGATCGCCTATTTATCGTTTTGGTTTAAGTACATTTGCCTAAACCTTCAGACCGATTTATTAGTTTTCACTCTCTTTATTTTATCTATCTAGCTCCTATCCATCTGCCCAAGTATTGTAACTAAAGTCTCAAAATGCTTACCTTGGCGCAACTTCACGCAAATTCAGCCCAGAACGCTGTTTTTTATTAAAGTTGATTGCTTATTATTAAGAAACTTAAATTAAGTTAATATAGAGGAGGAAAATACTCATCTATTTTTTATTCATGCTGAACTCAAACTTGCCGGAGCCAGAATTGCTCAAAACAGTGTTAAAGCCACTTTTGCAAGATTTTCAGTATTGGTTTGGGCGCAGTCTGTCATTGTTGGAAACTGAGAGAAGTGATTTTTTGACTTCCCAGGAGCAGTCAGATTTGCTAGCGCGTGTCAAACAGGCAAAGCAAGAAGTAAGTGTCGCGCAAATTATGTTTGAAGCTACTGGAGAACAAGTTGGGATTGAAATGTCCGCGCTCATGCCCTGGCATCAACTGGTTACAGAATGCTGGAAAGTAGCGATGCGCTTGCGTTTGCAAAGTTCTGACTTGAAAGAAAGCGAGAAACCTAAATAAAATCTAAAGACACTTGATAATTTATTATTGAGTGTTAGATCAGTTAATACACCTTTTGAACGACTTTTTAAACGACTGCCTTAGAGGACAACGCAATGTTACACCTACTTTACATTTTGGCTTTTACAACTCTTGCCTTGATTGCCGTGAGCAATTTGATCCGCAACTTGATCGTGTTTAGCGTTGAAGGTGATGGTGTTTACTCTAAAGGGCAGTCATCCTACGATCGCGGTAAGTATGGTTCGGGTTCAAGAATGGCACGTTCAGTTCCCCATCCAGAATTTTTAGATAACGCGGGCAAAATAATTAGAGATCCGCTTTTAGTTATGCGCTCCATTGACGTTCAAGATGCCCGCGCTCATTTAGATGCACTTTACGAAGCATCTCCTGGTTATAGCGGTGAAGTCGATAAAGAAAATTAACTAACATTTATTTTTAAGCTTTATAAAATACCTACCTTGCCATAAATGACAAAGTAGGTATTTTACGTGTGGTAGAGCTATTTTTTGAGCAAAATAATCATTTAATTCCAGCAATTAATCTTCTCTAAAAACTTTAAATTGTTCGTCATCAATGCGCCCAGCTTCATACAG
The DNA here is from genome assembly GCF_057473825.1 of Aliterella sp. E5.1. Taxonomy (NCBI): domain Bacteria; kingdom Bacillati; phylum Cyanobacteriota; class Cyanophyceae; order Chroococcidiopsidales; family Aliterellaceae; genus Aliterella; species Aliterella sp. E5.1. Next base: position 19,681 of record NZ_JBYCCV010000043.1, on the reverse strand, counting down.
GGTTTTGGTAATTTCTGAAATAGTTAAAACAGAATGAGCGCAATAGCCACTAGCTTTCAATCTATCTTTAACGCCTTGCTCGTGATCCATAAACACGACAATATCGTTAACTTTTAATCCCGCAGATTCTAGTTTTTGAGCGCCTTCAATTGCGCTTTTACCGCTAATCAAAATATCATCAACGACAACAACAGTTTCGCCGGGACAAAAATTTCCTTCAATAACTTTTCGAGTTCCGTGAGCTTTGACTTCTTTGCGGGGAAAAATCATCGGGTAACTTAGACGCATCGACAAACCTGTAGCTGTAGGCAGCGAACCATAGGGAATTCCAGCAATGCGGTCAAATTGCAAAGTTTTTAATATATCTGCATAAGCTGTCAAAATTAACGAGAAAACTTGCGGATTGGAAATGATTTTTCGTAAATCCACGTAGTAAGGAAAAGTTGCTCCAGAAGCTTGGACAAAATCACCAAACATAATGCAACCAAGATCGTAAAGTTGCAAAATTAAATCTAGATAACGGTGTTGATTTAATAGACAAACATCAGGCAACCAAATAGAACAACTAGAAGCATCAGAAATAACTTGTTCTCTAATTTGGTTAATTCCCAAGCGTAATGAATCAATCGCCCCAGGCTGCCTACTTGCCAACATATCTTGGGGAACGGGAATTAGTAAACCATCCCCATTACTATTTAAACCCGCCGTTAAAATATTGTTTAAATTACCGCCATCTGCCCAAATGCTCCGCGCTAGTATAACTCGTTCTGGCGCGATCGCTCGCACTCTAGCTAAAACCTCTGGTGATGTTGTCCCGACTTCCAAGCCAACTTGTTCTAAAGTCCCCCAAGTTTGGGCGGCTTTAACCACCTGCAAGTACAAGGGAGCATCGTTATTGGGATACTGCTGCAAAGTAGTTGCACCCAGATTAGAAGTACAAGCTAAGACAAATACCGCCTTACCTGGATAGACTAAAAACGGTGCGACATGATCTTGCCCTACATAAGGACTAACAGTAATAGCATCTACTCCCCATTGCGTAAATATAGTCCGCGCAAAAACGCTACTGGTATTTATATCGCTATGTTTAGCATCTAAAATCACTGGAATATGACTGGGGATGGCTTTCAACGTTTGTTCTAGCAATTCCATCCCGCGCCCGCCCAAAGCCTCGTAGAAGCCCAAGGTAGGCTTGTAAGCACAAACCAAATCGGCAGTTTGAGCGATAATCAATTGCAGCCAATCGGACAAATTGGCAATAACATCTTGCTCACCGCTCTCAGGCATCATTTCTACGTTAGGATCGAGTCCCACAAATAGCAAACTTTGATTTAGCGCGATCGCGGCATTTAACTTATCAAAAAAGTTCATTGGGTAATTGGCGATAAGGAAAGCTGTGAAAATAACCGAAATAGAAGTTTTTAGCCCGATGCTAAGACAGGTACAAACTGCAATTTGACTTTACAAAGAATTAACAACTGCCAATTAGGAGTTTCGCGATCGCCAAAAAATTAGTTTTCCCGGTTGCTAATCGGCAATCTAACTAGAAGCAATAAATTAATCAGACATCGATTGTAAATTGTCAGAAGTTTCGGATAGGTTTGCAGATCCACTTATTTCAAGCTCATTCTCAATAAACCAATTGTCTATTAAAGATTGCAATTTCATCCTTTCAATGTATGGCCAGCCTCCATTAGATTCAATATCCTTGAGCAAATCGTGAAATCCGTGGCGGCTATCAGGTAGAGACTCTTGAAAAACTCCTTCTCGAATCTCTCTATGTAGTGCTTCCAGGAATCGCAGCAACGCTAATAGTGCTAAACTATCACCTCGACAGCTTTGGGCTAAAGCTTGGATATCTGTACTAATAGCTTCTAGTTTTGCCCCAATATCCGTACTTTTATCCATTAAAATTCCTCGCTTACTCCTCCATCAAATATTCCTGCATCCAATAAAATTTATGGCTTTGCGTCTCAAAGCCATAGATTATCTAAATGCTCCCCAAAGTAAACGTAACATCCCCGTGTAAAATTCTGTATTGAGGTCCTAAGTGAACCATGCTGCAAACCGTCACCTTTGGGGTAAGTTAACGCAGTTCAAGAGCTTCTTGAAAAAATGGTTGCAGGGGATGTAGTTTAAACCACTGCCTAGTTGCTTAAAGTGCGATTACGGCTAAGGGTAGCTATATCCTAAAGAGCGTCCTGCTACGACTGTAGAAAACGCACCTTCGTAACGAGGCATCCGATATTAGCCCAATTTCAATAGTATTATTAGGGCTATCGGTTAAAAATGGAGTTTAAACATTGAGGTTAACCATGAGGTATCGCGCTTTAATTATTTCCCTCTTAGCAGTATTTTTAGGATTAATCACTGCTTGTAGTGATGCTACGATGGCATCGGAAAGTCGAGATGTACTCACCTACGACCAAATTAGAGGTACAGGTCTTGCCAACAAATGCCCACAAATGGCAGAGACTACTCGCGGATCGATTCCCCTCGATCCAAATCAGTCTTATAAACTTACTGAACTTTGCTTAGAACCTACTACTTTCTTTATTAAAGAAGAACCTGTCAACAAACGTCAAAAAGCCGAGTTTATTGGCGGAAAACTTTTGACCCGCTATACCTCGACCATTGACCAAGTACAGGGCAAACTAAAATTAAATGAAGATCGCAGTTTGACTTTTGTGGAAGAAGATGGTCTTGACTTCCAGGCTATCACTGTTCAATTGCCTGGTGGCGAACGAGTACCGTTTTTGTTCACCATTAAAGGATTGGTTGCTCAGTCTCAGCCTGGTTTGACTAGCATCAACACCTCAACGGATTTTGAAGGCAAATTTAAAGTTCCTTCCTACCGGGGTTCGGCGTTTCTCGATCCCAAGGGTCGTGGTGTAACTGCCGGGTACGATAATGCGGTAGCTTTACCTTCTAGTGCCGATGACGAAGAACTTACCCGCGCCAATATGAAGCAGGCTGAAGTAGGGGAAGGTAAAATTTCTTTACAAATTGCTAAAGTAGACAGCAATACTGGAGAAATCGCTGGTACTTTCGAGAGCGAACAGCCTTCTGATACCGATTTAGGAGCCGCCGAAGCTAAGGAAGTTAAAATTCGCGGCTTATTTTTCGCTCGGATTGATTCTTCCGCAACCTAAAGTAGCGATGGCGCAAAGCGATCGCACTTAAACATCGAACAACTTAATTTTGCAGCTAAAAGGGCATTTAGCCCTTTTTTTGTGGATAAATTCTTTATTATTCAGGGCAAATCATGCGATCGCGTAGTTTAACTTAGTAATTTCCTCGTATATTCAGGCGATCGCAACTAAAATTCAGTGGAATTTCGGTAGCAAAACTAGCAACAAAATTAATATTCTTAGGATTGAAACTGTTGAAGACCCAATCTAGATAGCTCCCCTAACTGTGACTGCTACTAAACCCTCCTCAACTCCTTCTTACTTCACTTTTTTATAGATAATTTCGTAGTTTGCCCAGTTTAGTATTATTAATCTCAAAATTGACGTAGTAGAGAAAAAATATGGTGTTAGCATATACCGGAACCAATAGTGAAGTTAAGCAAGAGAGCGCGACTCTGCTACGAGAATATCAGCAGTCACAATCCGCTAGTATCCGTAACGAAATTGTTACGCTCAACTATGGATTGGTAAGAAAAGAAGCATACTACTGGACTAATCAATGTACAGAAAGCTATGACGATTTGCTTCAAGTGGGCTGTTTAGGTTTGATTCGCGCTATTGAAAAATTTGAACTATCTAAAGGAATTGCGTTTAGTTCCTTTGCTATTCCCTACATTCGCGGTGAAATCCAACACTATCTCCGCGACAAAGGAGTCATGGTTAGAATTCCTCGACGCTGGTTAGCCTTGCAACAACAAGCCGTAGGAATTACCCGCCAACTACAACAAAAGCACAACCGCCAGCCTACAGATATTGAAGTTGCTACTGCTTTAGATATCACTATTGGTGAATGGCAAGAAGTCAAGCTTGCTTGGACTAACCGCTCTCCTTTGAGCTTAGACACCCCAGCCCAAGACGGAGATGAAGATTCCGCTTTGTTGGGTGATACAGTTCCTGACTCGCAATACAGCAGTTTTCAACTAGCGCAAGAAGATCAAATTCGCCTGCAAGAAGCTTTAGTTCAATTAGAACAAAAAACTCATGAAATCTTGAAGTTTGTGTTTTTATATGATTTAACTCAAAAAGAAGTAGCAGAACATTTAGGTATTAGTGTTATCACCGTATCTCGTCGAGTCAAGCAAGGATTAGCCTGTTTGAAAAAGTTAATGCTTGTCTCGGAAGACTAATTACTGGGAGTTGCTACCAAGCGGTAGTCATATAGCAGTAAGCTTGACATTTTTAATTTACTTGCTAATATCCAAATAAATTAATTTCAAAACTAGCAAAACTAGCTTTGAAGATGTTTGAAATACCCAGACAAGTAAGTAATTTCACAATTGCTCAGTAGTTTTACGGAGCAATCTTTCTCTACTCATAACTTAGTTAAAAACTATTTAAAACTAGCAAAACCTACCTTACTAATTAAAGTTTAGACGGTTGCAATTAAGTTATACGATCTAGGGAAAAAATCAAGTTTTAGTTTACAATAATCGTGCTAGATGTATATAGTCATGTTACTTAGAGAAAAACGGTAAAGCACCGACTCTAAAAAAAGACAATTATTTATCTTGTCATTATTAAAACTATATTAGTGAAATTATGCGCCGAATCTCAACAACAGCATTTTTGGGAATGCTCGCTTTAACGATAACTGGGTGTCCATCGTCAACTACTCAGCAAAGTACCAATCCCGCACCACCGCCATCTACGCCACCTGTAGTAGTGTCGCCATCAAGCGCAGCCAAACCGCCTTTGGTGGCACAAAACCCCAATAATCCAGCATTTTTAGCGCCAGGATTAATTCAACCAACTAATGCAAACCAGCGTACCAAACAAGTAGCAAAAGGTAATCGAGATCCTTTTACAGCATTGTTTGTACCTGTACCTGTACCCCCAACAAGCGCGGGCAATACTCCAAATAATAATGCTCCTACCCAAGCTCCACAAGTAGTTAGTTCGCCTACAGTTTCCTCTAGGCAAACTACTAAGACTCAAACTTCCTCTAGCAAAGTAAATACTAGACAGTCAAGACCTAGTTCTGTAGTTATTAACAATTCACGGACGACCACAAATCAGGGAAGTTCAAGCAATAGAACACCTACTTCAACTCAAAATATTCCATTACCGCCTAATACGGCGCTACCAGATAATAATTTACAACCCGCCTTGCCACCAGCAATGCCAGAAACAGATTTGGCGAACAATGTCATCGTTATGGGTGTAGTTCAAATCGGCGAACAAACTCAAGCAATTGTCCAAGTACCTAGCGAAGCAACAAGCCGCTACGTCCAAGTGGGGCAAAGGCTATCAAACGGGCAAGTGTTAGTCAAAAGAATTGAATTAAATGCAGGCGCAGAGCCACTGGTAATTTTAGAGCAATACGGCGTTGAAGTTTCTAAAGCTGTAGGCGAACCAACCCCAAGCCAAACCCCATCACCAACGGCGGCGGTTCCTTATCCACCATCGCCAAATATCAGCACGCCAACGGCAGCAATACCTTCCCCACCACCGCCAAATATCAGTACGTCAACGTCAACCCAGAATATCAATACCCTAAAGACAAATATTTCGTTTCCAGAACTGCCACCTACGGTTCCTGTAGCTCCGGTAGCAGCTAACTAAAAATGGATAAAAGCAGTCAAAATAACCAAGCAAATTTAACAGTTCGATTTCCCAACTTACCTTTGGCAATGTATAGGGAAGTTGCCGCTCATCTATGTCAAGTAGAAGGAGTAGAAACCAATTTGTTACCTGCATCTGGAACAGAGTTTAATTACGATGATAGCCAGGTTGAAAGCTTACAAATTCAACTACCTACCGCTAAGAAGCAAAGCCAAGAACAAGTAGAAACAATTTTAGCTTACTATCAAAATATTTTTGGAATAGCACAAAGGTGTTAGCGCTATAGAAACTCCATTTCCAAAAATAAATATTAGCTAAAACAGAGGATAAAGAGTTAATTTAACTACTTTAGCTTTCATGTTCATAAAATATTAGAGTTCGCTATCTTGGGAATCTACTTCAACTTTTGACTATCTGTTAGAGGTTTGATTACTCTAGAAATCGCTTGCTGGATAAATTCTTGCATAAATTCATCACGGCGATTAAGCTCGAACTGCCTTTGAACTACTTCAGTAATGCCACCATCTCCCCAGTCTTGGTCGTGACGAAAATACTCAATAAAACTTCTGCCCGCAATTCGGGTTAAGTAAGCCGCCGTTACCCCTTGAATTGCTTTACCGACAACAATTGTGGCGAAATTAAATTGTAAGACTGTGGATAATAGTTGAATTGCGCCTTTGACAATACCCAAACTTGCCAAAGTTTTAGCTAAAGACATCGCTAATTCTCGTCCTCGCTCTAAATTTAACTCGCAGCCGTAGATTTTACCGATTTCTACAACCATTTGGGCATTTACCGCCGCCGTTGCCAATAAATCGACGACTGGTAAAGGAGTGACGGAAACTACTCCCGCCCCAATCCAAGCAAAACGATCTACGACTTTTTCTGCTTGACGGCGACGTTGGGAATCAATAAGTTTGCGCGCTTCATCTCCTAGACGTTGGGATTGCAGCAAAATGTTATCTGCAACTAAATCTTCGCCCTCCGCTCTTAGTACCGCCGCCATGCGCCGGAGTAAGGGGAGAATCTCCGGTTCGGGATGAAAAATTTCGCCATTTTCTAGGGTAACGCTTTGCGGGTTGGCAGAAATAGCCACAATGTCTGTTGGTTTAATAAAACCGCGCACTCGTTCGCGCAGACGCGCAATAATTGTTTCGGTATCGCTTTCCGTATAGAGATCGATTTTATTGAGGACAATTAGCGATCGCTTACCAATTTCAGCTAAGGTCTGTAATGGCTGGTATTCTGAGTTTCGCAGGTCATTATCAACCACAAATAATAGTAAATCTGACCCCGTTGCTAATTGACGCGCTAATTTTTCGCGCTCGGTTCCTGCTACTCCCGCTTCTAAAATGCCTGGGGTATCGGTAATCAATATTTCCCGACTCATCCCTTTTAATCTGAGGCTGTAAGTTTCTCCTACTTCTGTCGTTCCCATCGGCGCGTCAACTTTACCTATAATGCGCCCGATTAAGGCATTTACCAAGGAAGTTTTACCCGCCGAACCCGTCCCAAATACTACTACTTGCAATTCACCGCGAGATAGCGTTGCTTCAATTTCTTGGGAACGACTTAATAAAGCTCGTTTGGCGACTTCATCTTGAATTTGGGCTACTTGTTGCCTAATGGCGCGGAGAGTTTCTTCTGCCGCTTCGGTTTTGACGATGGGAACCTGCGGAAAGTTTGGGGAAGCAGGTTGTTCCCTCCCCAAAGCTTTCCAAGATAGCGGTTGACGACGCTGTGACGACTTCTTTCCACCTTTTCTAAATAGCAAAACATAATAGACAAATACGCCAATTATTGCTGCAAGCAAGGCAATCAGCAATAGCAGCAATACATTGGCTAAAAAAGGCTGAGTAAAAGCAGTGTAGCTATAGAGCCAGTACAAAGAATTAACTAGCCACAGCATTAACCCTAGAATCAGGGTTAAACCAATAATCAGCGTCAATAGGCGCGATAGGGGCATAGTTTAGTTATGGCAAGGCAGCAATAATTATGATTCTAGTCTTTCTAAGAGCAGACAGTAATCAAACTTGACTATTAGCTAGAGGTAAAAAGTCTCAATCATGTAAGATAGGGCGATCGCAATATTACGAGGTAAAACCTATGGGACTATTCGACCAAATTATCAACGCTATAGATAGCAGCGATCGCCAAGGTGATGCTAGTCAAATAAATAGCAATCTCAGCACTATGCAACAACTAAGTAATGGTTTTGGAGCCGATCCTAGCGCCACTCAATCGGCTTTATCGATTGTTGGCAACTACGTGCGCGGTGCTTTGCAGCAAAAGCGATCGCAAGGTGGAGCGGGGGAAGCCCAAAATATTGTTAACCAATACAGTGGTACGGAGCCTAATTCTCAAGCAGTTAATTCGTTATTTTCTGGCAGCCAAATAGAACAAATTGTGGCAGAAGTAGCCAGCAAAACAGGTCTAAATATGGGCATAGTTCAACAAATGCTACCCATGCTCATACCTGTAGTATTGAATATGTTGCGATCGGGTACTCCTACTCAAAATCCCCAAGGCGGCACAAATCCAGTATTAAATGCTTTTTTGGATGCCGATCGCGATCGCGATGGCGATATTGCTGATGCGATGCAGTTGGCTAGTCGCCACTTTGGCAGGTAAAGAAAAGCAAGGTACGGGTAAAATGCCTGTACCACGGTACAATCGCCTTTATTAATCATGAAAGTCGTCTTTTTTGGCACTCCCAACTTTGCCATCCCCACCCTAGAGCGTCTGTTGGAAAATTCAAAGTTTGAGGTTTTGGCGGTTGTTACTCAGCCAGACAAACGCCGGGGACGCGGCAATCAAACTACGGCTTCACCTGTTAAAAGTGCAGCATTAGCGAGACAGATTCCTGTTTTTTCACCCCAGCGCATCAAAAAAGATGCGGAAGCTCTTAGTCAACTTAGAGCTTTAGATGCCGATGTGTTTGTAGTTATTGCCTACGGACAAATTCTGTCTCAGGAAATTCTCGATATGCCGCGTTTGGGATGTATCAACGTTCATGGTTCTATTTTGCCCAAGTATCGCGGTGCAGCACCGATTGGGTGGTGTCTTTATCATGGAGAAACTCAAACAGGCATCACCATAATGTTGATGGATGCAGGCATGGATACGGGAGCAATGTTGCTTAAGGCTACAATCCCGATTGAACTATCAGATAATGCTCAAACTTTGGCTGACAAGTTAGCTGACTTGGGGGCAGATTTATTAGTGGAGACTCTTGTTAAATGGGAGCGTCAGGAAATTACTCCTATTCCTCAAGACGATGCTCAGGCAACTTATGCGCCGCTAATTCAAAAGTCTGACTATGTTCTAGATTGGCACAAAAGCGCGATCGCCTTGCATAACCAAATCAGAGGCTTTTTTCCCAACTGTACGACTACTTTTCGCGGTCAGTTACTCAAAATTTTGGCTACTGCTCCCTTAGATACTGATGCCATAGAAATAGCCCATCCCACCCCTCCGGGTACAGTTGTCGGTATTGTCAAAGGCATGGGCGCAGCAATCGGGACGGGTGCAGGAATATTGTTATTAAAGGAAGTCCAGTTAGCAGGCAAAAAGCCCCAGTCTGGCACGGATTTTGTTAATGGGAATCGTTTGACGGTGGGGGAAGTATTGCCGCCCTAACAGATTCATCTTGTTCGTAAAAACGACAGCCGTTACAAAGTCCTTCGGGATTAACCGCACAACGGATAATTTCTGAATGAGCATTGAAGCGACAACTCGCATCGCCAATTACCCAGCGACCCTCTACAAGGCTATTCTCAGTGGGTCTTTGCGCCAATTGAACAAATAGCGCAATCTTGTGCAATTTATAGCGCCCTGCCCTCAAATGGTAGCGGTGACGGCGTTCTAAAACAGCATAGGTTTTATCTCCAACATCAACATAATTACCTGGTTGGGGTGTCCAATCTAGTTGAACATTTCCCAGACATTGACGGGGGTGCGTCAATATAATTTCTGTTGGCAAATTTTGCTCCATAACTTAGTTAATGCTGGGTACGTTTGGCAGAGAAAAGTAATTGCTTTTTTCAACCGTTTTTAAGTTTATCGTCTGGTTAAAGCATAGCGCCCCATAGCGCGTAACTATGGGGCGAAGCAAATTAGCCAACTTTAATTTTTATGCAGTTGCGTCTGATTGCATTTCGTTAGCGGTGTTTGGCGATGTTGTCGCTTCTGCTAGGTTGACCTTAACTACCTTACGACGTTCGTCAACTAATTTTGGTAAAGTCAAAGTCAAGATACCATCTTTAAACTCAGCAGTTACGCGATCATTTTGCACTGCTACAGGTAAAGCAACTACACGCTGAAATTTGCCGTAACGAAACTCAGAGCGCAGGTAGTTTTGCTGTGGGCGATGTTCGCCCTTAATTACTACAGCTTCTCTTGTTACCTGGATATCTAAGTCTTTTGCCTCAATTCCTGGTAGGAGACTCCGCAAAATTATACTTTCTTCTGTATCTTGGAGTTCAATAGCTGGCTGCCAATAAGAAGCTTGAACTTCGGTGTTAATACTACGCATTTCTCCAAAAAGCCGATCCATTTGTCGGCGGAGAGTTTCTCTTTCTGAGATGGGTTGCCAACGAATTAGGGTCATAGAAGCTTGAACTGATTAATTTGCTTTACTTCTCTATAATGCTTGACCTGTAAGGACTTGAAGGTGAGGTAAACCGGATTTGTGCAGGTGTATTTCCCAGACTTAGATAGAAAAAATAGCAGCTTGCAAAAAGTTGAGATTGTTAACCAAAAAAACGCCCTTGACTTGCTTAACTATAAGCACCCAAGCGTTTTATAGTGGGAGGTATCTCTTACTTGATTCCTAGCCCAAGTTTCGATCGAAGCTGTTCTCTAAATTTTTTGCTCAATTGAGGTTAAACTAAGTCAAGATAAAATTTGAGACTGTAGTTTAACTACTAAAACCGCTACGCGGCGGAAAAGTACCAGTCCTTAATCCCTAAACTATTTTCTTACCCTTTCTTCAATGGCTTCCCAAAACAACCAGAGGCATTTACTAATTATTGAAGACGATCAGGGACGTAAGCAATTTTTACTTGATGGTTCTGTTTATTCTATTGGTAGAGATACCCGTTGTGATATTCGGTTATTTTCACAGTTTGTTTCCCGTCGTCATGCCACGTTAGTCCAGCTACCTAAAGAAGACGGTAGTTGTTACTATCGCATCGTTGACGGTGATTCTAAAGGCAAACCTAGTGCCAATGGAATGCTAATTAACGGGCGAAAAATATTGGCACACGACTTGAAAAATCAAGATGAGATTATTTTCGGTCCTCAAGTCCGGGCAATATATTATCTACTTAGCCGGGATACTATGCCATCGTTACCAACCGACGAGTTTGATGTTACGTTGATTGGACCTAATATGATGCCAGATTTTGATGAGTAGACTATAGCTTAGAAGTTGCTGGCTCAAATAGCCATACTTTCTATGCTCTGCCAGTTTTGATTGAGAGAGATTGCGCTATTGACGCGCTCAAATACCTGATAGCAGTGATTGGCAACTTGCAAAGGTAATTCCTCGTTTTTCACAACTAAGCTCACCCGCGTTTTTGATTCGGTAGCGGTGGTACTATCAATCAGTACTTCTACGGACACGAGCTTGGCTAAAGATACTTTGCCAGGAATCTCCCGTGCCATGATATATTCACTCTGATCGTAGATAATATCTAAGCTACAACTAAGCAGGATCTCCTTAATTGATTGCCGTAAATTACGATTATTTCCAGATGCCACAATGAAAGAACAAGTGTAACGAGCCATATATTTTATACATTGTAATAATCCGATCAATTCCATACTATCGAATTTACCCATCTGCAAAGACGAATTAACGGGTTGCAGCACGTGGGATACCTTGATGAAGATAAAAATTTAATCAAAATGTCTAAGTCATGACTGGCAAATTAATCGTATTTGAAGGAGTAGAAGGTTGTGGCAAAACTACCCAGTTGCATAAGTCGCAATTGTGGTTGCAAGATACTTTTCCTACAAAAAAAATAGTTACAACCCGCGAACCAGGAGATACAGAATTAGGGTTGGGTTTGCGTCAGTTGTTGCTTTCTTTAAAAAACCAACAGCCAATTTTTCCAGCCGCCGAATTATTATTGTACGCTGCCGATCGCGCCCAGCACGTCCAAGAAGTGCTAATTGCCCACCTAGAGCGCGAAGCAATAGTTTTATGCGATCGCTATACCGATTCAACTATTGCGTATCAAGGTTACGGTAGGGGTTTGCCGCGCTCGATCATCGACCAACTCAACTTTTTTGCTACCAATGGGTTAGAAAGCGACCTGACTATCTGGCTAGATATTGATGTGGAGTTAAGTTTGCCTAGGACGCGACTGCGAGGCGTAGCTGACCGAATTGAGCAAGCAGATTTAGCCTTTCATAGGCGAGTACAGGAGGGCTACAATCAGTTGGCGCAAGCTTTCCCCCATCGAATTAAGCGCGTAGATGCGAATTTGGACGAGCAAGCCGTACAAGCGCAAATTAGAGCAGTTTTACAGCAACACCTTATCTAAGCGCGATGAATTTTTTTGCCCCCTTAATCGGACAACCCCAAGCTGTTGAATTACTTAATCAAGCTGTTAGCCAAAATCGGATTGCTCCTGCTTATTTATTTACTGGCATAGATGGAATCGGGCGGAGTTTGGCAGCGCGGTGTTTTATTGAACAAATATTTTGCCAGCACCTCACAGCCTTAGATCGCGCCGCAATCCAAAATCGCTTGCGCCAAGGTACTCACCCCGACGTACTTTGGGTAGAACCAACCTATGTTTACCAAGGGCAACGTTACAGTGCTGCTGAAGCCGCCGAAAAAAAGCTCAAACGCAAAGCACCGCCAATTATTCGTACCGAGCAAATTCGCGAAATTGCTCAATTTCTCAGCCGCCGCAGTGCGAAGTCTCCTCGTTCTGTGGTAGTTATCGAAAAAGCTGAAGCTATGGCAGAATCTGCCGCTAATGCTTTACTCAAAACCCTCGAAGAACCAGGACAAGCGACCATAATTTTAATTGCTCCCAGCGCCGAATCATTATTGCCTACTTTAGGATCGCGCTGTCAAAAAATCCCTTTCTATCGCCTTAGTCCTGAAGCATTATCCCAAGTTCTAAACCAAACTGGTCACGAATCAATATTGCAGCAAAATCCTGCAATATTAGCAACTTGTCAAGGTAGCCCTGGAAATGCAATTTCTGCGGTAAAAATCTGTCAAGAAATTCCCAGCGAATTGTTACAAAACTTGGGTCAACTGCCTAAATCATCTCTGCGCAACGCCTTAGAACTCGCTCGTCAAGTCGGCAAATTAGAGCTAGAAGAACAGCTATGGCTCTTAGATTATCTCCAACAAGAGTATTGGCAGCAATATTTATCTGGCAAAACTTCTGCTCCTCCTCTGGCTCAACTAGAAACAGCCCGCAAGTATTTGCTTAATTTTGTCCAACCGCGTTTAGTCTGGGAAGTAACACTGATGGAGTTTTCAGCCACTATTTAACAATTGGGCAAAAACAAATTTGTCAATTTTTGCCAAAACAGTTAGCAAAAGTTGCCAATATAGGCAAAAATTAAATTGATTTGCCAGCAAGTCAATTTGCAAACACAGGCATGACTGAACAAGCAATAGATAACAACAATAATAGTGGATTTCTCTTAGTCCTCTTGCCGATCGCAATTTTAATTATTTTCCTGTTTGCCACTTGGCCAATTATCCTATTTCTACTTTTGCTTAGTGTAGGGTTAAATATTTGGCAGCAATACCAATGGCAAAAATGGAGCAAACAAGTTGACCCGCTTTTTTACAATCTGATTCAACTCAATCAAGGGGCAATTACTCCCCTCGATTTGGCTATGAAAGCTAACTTTAGTGGGGCAACAGCTAAACGCTATCTAGATACAAAAGCTCATCAATTCGGCGCTCAATGCCGCAATTACGATCGCCAAGATGCCGTGTATTACTTTATTACTGCAAGTATTCTCGGCAATATTTTAGATGAAAGCGAACCTGTACCTCAGTTAGAAGAAGTAAAAGAAACGGCAAATACTCCCAAAACCTCTCCAGAATTGGTAGTTACTCCCTCATTACCTGCTAATGAAGTTGAAGAACATTCTCAAGCGCAAGACCAATCAACTATCGGTTTGATTCAATCGGAACTTGCTAAACGGCTTGATGTCCATTCCAGCACAATCTACAAGCGTAGAGACGATCCAGATTTTTCTGCATGGACGCAAACCCGCGATCCTGAAGGGATTTCATGGACTTATTCGCCAGATACGAGGCTATTTTCGCCCCTAGTAACAACATAGATTGAGTTTTGCTAATGGCAAAGGGGCGACCAGTAGGTTGCCTCTTTTTTAAGATTAATACAACTACAACCAAAAATACTTAGCCGCTAGTGTGATGCTCTGGATCGTCATCGTTTGGGGGGCTGGCAGCATTTCACCGCGAAAGTCCAGAAATTGGACAATTACTAAGTAGACAATTCCCAACAGCAGCGCGATCGCACCTGTAACTACGGCAACAATTTTTGAACGATCCATTTATTTCCTTGCTATTCGAGCCTATATTAGATATTTTACGAGACATTTTTACAAGTTAAATGAAGTCAATTACCGACTCAGCCGAGCTACCCAATCTACAAGAACGCCCGACGGTAGTCCAAACGTTCGATCTTAGTAAAGTCTATCGCACTGGTTTTTGGCTAAATCAAAAAATTGCTTCCCTTCAACGCTGCTCTCTTAGTGTCTTTTCAGGGGAGACTTTTGGGCTATTAGGTCCAAATGGAGCCGGAAAAACTACTTTATTAAAGCTACTTTTGGGCATTATCCGCCCAACTTCGGGAGGCGGGCTGCTGTTGAATCATCCTTTGGGAAGTCGCACTGTTAAGCAGCGCTTGGGCTATTTGCCAGAAAATGCCTATTTCTACGACTATTTGACTGGCTGGGAATGCTTGCAAATGACGGCGGGACTTTTTCAAATTCCGGCAGAAGTTCAGCGATTGCGTATTCCTCAACTCCTAGAATTAGTCGGATTACCCCAAACCGCCGCCCGTAAAAAACAGATGCGTCAATACTCTAAAGGTATGCTTCAGCGTGTGGGGATGGCGCAAGCTTTGATTAATGACCCAGAATTAGTATTTTTGGACGAGCCAATGTCAGGACTTGACCCGCTCGGACGCTACCAAATGCGGAATATTATTTTGTCTCTTAAGCAGCAAGGCAAAACAATTTTTTTCAACAGCCATATTTTATCGGAAGTAGAACAAATTTGCGATCGCGTTGCTATCCTTGCTCAAGGAAAATTGATTTGTAGTGGCTCTATCGACGAGCTTTTAGGTACAGCCAATGTCTACCATATCAAAGCTCAAGGTGGTAATTTGGATTTACTTAGTAAATGGGTATTTGATTTTACTAAAGAACGAGATAACTACTGGCACGGTCAAATTCTCACCAAAAATATTGATGAATTTTTAGCGAATTTATCCGCCCTTGACCTCCGTATTATTACCTTACATTTGTCTCGTCCTTCCTTAGAGGAGTTCTTTTTACAACAACTCAAAGTGCCAGAAATGAGCGATCGCTCTGCTTTTTAGGCTCTTACCAAAGATTACAAAATATTTATATAAAAATAAATCTACTTAGATTTCTAATGGCTTTGCAACTATAAATAACTAAAATCTATAATCACCAAGCTATTTTTTAAGCGATCTCCCTGATTATCTAGCTTAACTTATCAATAATTTGCCGAAAACTTCCTATAGTAATTTCCCTGATACTAGGCGCTCGTCAATCAAGTTATCAGTATAATCTCGGTTACAAAGTTATTGCAGGTAGCGGTACTTTTAGAAGTAACTCAGTTTGTTTAAAGTTGGCATAGTAATTCTAAAGTCATTGCCTTACTACAAAGCTTGAGTTGTCTATTCTTACTTAAGATAAGTCTAGTTTTATGTATCCTGCTATAGGAGTTTTCCCAATGGCTGAAACCGTTGAACCGCAACCTAAGTCAACTAGATCTGCCTCTAAAAATATCTCAGTAGCCAGAGCTTTGCAAGACATCAGTAAAAAAAAGCTTTCCGGGCAGCTAACAATCCACGATCCTAATTCTAATTCTTTGTTTTGGCAAATTTATGTAGGTAGCGGACAAATTCACTTTGCTAATAGCGCTGTAGGACAACAAGAACGCCTTGCGTATCTTTTGCACCCCGACTAGAATCTGTTGAAATAAGTAACTTTACCTCAGATTATCAATATCTGTGTCATTGTTGGCAATCGGGTCAGCTATCGTTACAGCAAGTTCGTCAGCTACTTTTTTTATTATCTCAAGAGGCTATTTTACAATCACTTATTTTACCTGATGTTCAATTAGGATTTGATAAAAGAATTGGCTTAGATCCGTTATTACTATCTGTTTCCATCCACCAGATTGCTGCATCCTTACAAAATCCACTTAATCAATGGAAACAAATTCAAACAGAAATTAAATCTCCTTACCATCGACCTTATATAAAAGATATTCAAAAGTTCCCCCAAGCTGTTTCTCAACTTAAAACTGGTAACCCCCAGCAAATCGATTTATTAACTAACATTTTGAGCAAAAATCTTTGCTTCTACGAAGTAGCGCATCAGTTGAAAATGGATGTTTTAAAACTAGCTAGCTTCGTGCATCCATTAATTCACACAGATATTATGGGCGTTCACCCTTACCGTAGCGCTCAAAATGACCAACGGCTCGTAGTTGCTTGTATTGATGACAGTAAAACTGTTCAGCGTAATGTAAAACTAATCCTTGAATCGTCTGGCTATCGGGTTTTAGAACTAATGGAACCCGCAGGAGTGCTAACAATGCTAGTGCGCGATAAGCCTAACTTGGTACTAATGGATATTTCGATGCCAGAAATAGATGGATATGAACTTTGTCGAATGTTGCGCTTATCAACTGCGTTAAAAGAAGTTCCTATTGTCATGCTGACGGGGAGAGATGGGCTAGTAGATAGAATTCGCGCGCGGATGGTAGGGGCAACAAACTACATTAACAAGCCATTTCAGCCAGAGCAATTACTAAATACTGTCAACGAATTAATCAAGTCATCACAAATGCAAATAAATTAATGAAAACCTTATTAGTAGTAGAAGATTCGCGCGCCGAACAACGTTTGATTGTTTTGTTGCTGCAACAATCTGGATTAAAAGTTGCTTTAGCAGACTCTGCCGAATCTGCTCTTGTTTGGCTGGCAGAAAATGGTCAGCCTGACTTAATTGTTTTAGATATTGTTATGCCTGGAATTAGTGGTTTATATCTTTGCTGACAAATTAGAAACAACCCCCAGTTTAAAGATATACCAATTGTATTTTGTTCGTCGAAAGACCAAGAATTCGATCAGTTTTGGGCATTGCGTCAGGGAGGGAATGACTACATCACCAAACCTTTTGCTCCTAATAATTTAGTGCAAACCGTTTGCAAGCATCTTAATTAACTATCGTTATGATCGAGGATTATTTTTACGGACAATTGCGCCAATCGAAAAATATTTTATTTCTTCTACAAAGTACCGAAGAAGTCATATCTTTGACCTACGGAGAAATTTGCCCAGTCCCAGGAGTTTCTTTTGCTTTAATTGGTGTAGTAAATCAGCGTGGTAAATTGCTATGGGTTTTGGATTTGAGCGATTTATTTCAGATAGCTCCAGAGCCAAAAACTAGGCGATCGCAAGATACTTTAACTCTTTTAGTATTAAGTAATAGAAATTCTGAGCAGCAAGTAGGCTGTGTAGTCTCGGTTTTAAAAGGAATAATCTCTTTAGATTTAGCACTTCAGTCTTTAAGCTTTAATGCTAACTCAACAAATCAATGCTTAGAAGCAACCAGCGTAGCTTTTGAAGGAAATAACTATGATGTTATTGACGGTCAAGGAGTTCTTAATAGTATTCATAACCTAACTTATCCTAGCAACTTGGTACTTAACCCATGACAACTACAAACAACAATATTTATAATACAACTTCTCAAGATCTCGAATCGCTAATTGAATCTCCCAAAGTAGAAGTTGAGCAAGATCCTAGCGATTTAGTAAGTAAAATTAGTTTAGCCACAGTTTTAGAGCAATCTGATAAAATCAGCCAAGCAAAAGCAGTTTATCAAGAAGTAATTGCTGCCGATCTTACAGGTTCTATGGAAGCGATCGCTCTTAAAGCCTTAGAAGGTATTAGATATCCCCCAAAGCGGTTTTTTAGAAACACCAGCAGAGGCTGCGGACAAGTTACAGCTACTCCCAGATAATAAGACCTAAGAACAGGTACAGCCAAAAGTATCGCCACGCAAGAAAAAATCGCCCCTACAGTGGTTCTACAACTTACCAATTAGCCGCAAACAACTTATTGCCTTACTAGCCTCAGAAGTATTCTCTGTAATTGCCATAGGCGCGGGAGCAAGACATATTATCGATACAGGTCTAAGAAACCAGCTACTCAACCAAGCAACATCAGAAGTAGCAGCTACCGAGATTAACTACAATATCAAAATCAACCAGATGGGGTTTGGTTTTCGCGGTCAATCAGATAACCCAGCGATAGTTAATGCCGCAAAAGCTGCGGCGGCAGGCAAACCTATATCTAATGAGTTGCAAACTCAGGTTAATAAAATCCTCAAAAACGAAGTTAAAGCTAGAAAAATTGAGTATGCAACTTTAGTAGGCAGGGATCTACGCATCCTTAGTGGAGCTAATGCTAATCGTCAAGGAGAAGTTTTTAACCCTAATAATTTGGTTAAAGAAGTTTTAAACGATCCAAGACAAATTAAAGCTAGTGCGGTGGTCAAATGGAGCGACTTGCAAAAAGAAGCGCCGCCGCTACCCGCAGGTATAATGCTTTGATTCGCTATACAGTGACCGCAGTAAAAGATCCTGCAACTGGGCAGGTAACTGGTGCTTTGGTTTCGGGAGATATAGCTAACGGCAAACTTGCCAATCGTCAAAGAAACACTCAAAGCCTTTGGCGGCGGCTACAGTGCTGTGTATATGCACAAACCGACCACAAAAGAGTTTGCTCTAGCAACGGCTTTAAACCAAGGACAAACAAGTAATTTAGCAAAAGCCGTGCCGAATGTTGCTTTGCAAGATGTATCTTTAATGGCAGCCGCCTTGAAGGCAGATGGCAAATCCGTGACAAAACGCTTAGAAGTTGACGGTCAAACCTACACTGTAGCAGCCAAAACTTTACCAAATCTGACTAGAGAAGAAGCAAGCGGTTCTGTTGCTTTACCTAATAGTGATGAAGCGGTAGCAATTTTGGTGCGAGGAACAAGTGAAAACGCCCTCAACGAACTCCTTAACCAAAGCTTATTGCAAGAATTAACCGTACTAATTTTGGCAATAATTGTGATTACAGCTTGGGCAATAATTTTGAGACGAGCTATTCCTAAGCCCATTGAAAGACTGCGGCATACGGCTCAAGAATTTTCTAGTGGCGATCGCACCGCCAGAGCAGAAATTTTTGCCACCGATGAAGTCGGGCAGTTAGCCATGACATTCAACCAGATGGCAGATAGTGTGAATGCTTCAGCTACCGCTTTGGAAGAACAATCGCGGTTGCGTCAAGCGGAGGCAGATTTCCAACGCCAAGAAAAAGAACGGCTCCAGCAGGGGGTAATTGCCTTTTTACTAGAAATTGAAGATGCCCAGCAGAGTAATCTAACAGTCAACGCTAAAGTAGATGAAGGAGCAATTGGTTCGATTGCTGACGCAGGGCAACCGCATAAAAATCATTGAGTTAAAAGTTTGATGATACTAAGTTGTGGTCAGAGGTAGTAGAGTATTAAATAGAGAGAACTTTGGCAAAGATAAATGTACAGGAGTCAAGTAACGCAAGCCTGTCCTCATCTAGACCTAGAGACAGTCAAGCAGAAAGTAA
>NZ_JBYCCV010000042.1:0-31820 GCF_057473825.1 Aliterella sp. E5.1 | reverse complement strand
GAATCCCTTGTTGGCGCAGGTAGTCTTGAGTAGTGGGATGGAGTAATCGAGCATCAGGTTTATTCATATTCTGATTCTATCTATTCTGCCTCTCATTCTGTAGGCTCTTCGATTGCCGGGTTAATATCTAGCAGCTCAAATCGTCTCAAACTACTGGCAATCCCCCTAACTCTTTCCGTCTCGTTGTGTGTGGGAATGGGTTGGTATGTTTGGGATTCTTACAATGCTTTTAAAAAAATTCAAACTCAAGACTTGCGAATTCAAAAATTGAGTGGTGACATAACTTATTTGGATGAAGTGTTGACTTCTAGCGCTCGTTTATCGGCTACTACAGGCAATAAGCGCTGGGAGGAACGTTATCTTAGCTACGTCCCAAAACTAGATGCGTCTTTAGCCGAAGCGCAGAAGCTCCTACCAAATGTCTTCAAAAGCGACGCATTTATTAAAACTAATGCTGCCAATGAGAAATTAATCGCCCTAGAAACAAGAGCCTTTGATCTAGTAAATAAAGGCAATCAAAAAGCCGCCGTCGCTTTGTTACTAAGTTCGGAGTACGAAGATCAAAAAGAAATTTATTCTCAAGGGTTAGATGACGCGATCGCAGCTTTGCAAAAATATGTAAACTCAAACATTCAAGCAAAATCGCAGCAAGCATTTGGCGCGATTTCTCTGCTTTTAGTTGCTCTAGTTATTTTACTATTTGCCTGGATAAGTGTCCTACGGACTTTGCAGCGCTACGATCGGGCAATTAATAATGCTGGAACGATCATTTCTACAAGTTCTAGTGAAATTGCTGCCACTGTACACCAACAAGAACGCGCGATCGCTGGACAAGCAAGTTCAGTCAATCAAACGACAACTACGATGGAAGAATTGGGTGCATCTTCTCGTCAATCTGCCGATCAAGCAACGGCTTCAGCTACTGGTGCGCGTCAGGCGTTGGTTTTAGCTGAGGAAGGAACTAAAGCCGTAAATGAAACTATCTTGAGAATGTCTACCCTCAAAGACAAAGTTGAAGCGGTTTCTCAAGCAATTGCGCGCCTAAGCGAACAAACAAATCAAATTAGCGGTATCTCTGGTCTAGTTGGTGACTTGGCTAATCAAACAAATATGCTGGCACTCAATGCAGCAATAGAAGCGGCTCGTGCGGGGGTACATGGCAAAGGATTGGCGTAGTAGCAAGTGAAATTCGCAAACTTGCCGATCAAAGCAAAAAATCTGCTGAGAAAATCACTGCTTTAGTAACAGATATCCAGTCAGCAATTAATACTACGGTTGTAGTGACCGATGAAGGCACTACAACTGTAGATCGAGGTTTAGAACTGACTAATTCTACTGCTACAACCTTTGCCGGATTTGCTGATTCTATCAATAATGTGTTTCTCAATAGTCAACAAATTGCCCTCAGCGCTCAACAGCAAGCGATCACCGTGCAACAGGTAGTTGCAGCCATGAACTCAATTAATTTGAGCGCCAGAGAAAGCGCTACTGGCATTACTCAAGTGAAAGTCAGTACAGAGCAACTCAACGAAGCTGCCCAAAAACTTAAAGCGGTTATTTAACCTTCATAAGCGATCGCAAAAAAAGGGGTGAGCCTAACTTAAGTTAGGCTCACCCTCTAAATGGAACGCGCTAAAAGTAAAACTACTTCTGCACAACTAGCTTGACGTTGGCATTTTGTAAACCGCGTTGCTTGACTTCAGATAGAGTCTTGTTAACAGCGTACTTTTGGTTAATAGAGTTAATTAACTCAGTTTGGTTGTGCTTTTTAGCAACACCCCAGAGGTCAGCAATGAGGTCAAAAGAACCATCGCTATTGCGTGACCAGCCTAGATCGTATTCGCCTTCTAATACTGCAACTAGGTCAGCGCGTACTCTTTGACCGTTGTAGCCGCGAACATCAGCTTCGGTCTTGGTGTTGATCCCTAGATCGCGTAAAGAAGCCTTGAGGATTTCAGCATCAGCGATTTTGGTGCGTAGAGTGCTAAAGTGGGACATTTGGGTTTCCTCCTGGGAAATCTGAATTAAAACGACAACAGTTTGGTTCAGGTCTAGTCGCACTTCTTTGAGGTGGGATAACCAAGGCGACTTTTTTTGTCAACTGCTGGCAAGTGCCAGCCTTTCCCCCTGTGGTAGCAGGAGAAAGCTTTTAAAACTCCATGCGCTGATATTCAGCTACGGAGGTTGCGGCGGGTCTAGCACGCTGTCTTGCCCAATCTCTCAAGGCGGTGACTTGTTCTGTCATTGTTTTCGACAGAGGCAGCGTGGACTTGATTGCCGCAATAATATCTAGTTGGGTGAATTCCCGGTCTTGAGCAAATGCCTCGTACATGGCAGCAACTAATGCCTGCTCAATTTCTGCACCAGAAAATCCATCCGCAACTTTTGCCAATTGATCTAAGTCAAAACGAGTAATGTCTCGCTGGCGTTTGATCAAATGAATGTTGAATATTTCTCTGCGCTCATCTGCCGTAGGCAAATCTACGAAGAACAGCTCGTCAAAGCGTCCTTTGCGTAAGAATTCTCCTGGCAAGCGTTCGACGCGGTTGGCTGTTGCCATCACAAATACAGGAGAAGTTTTTTCCTGCATCCAGGTCAGGAAAGAACCAAAAATTCTACTTGACGTACCGCCATCCGAGTCAGCAGAACCGCTAGTTCCAGCAAAAGCTTTGTCTAGTTCGTCGATAAATAAAATGGCTGGAGAAATAGATTCCGCAGTTTTTAAGGCGTTACGCAGATTTGCTTCACTCCGCCCTACCATCGATCCATCGTAAACTCTACCCATATCTAGTCTCAGCAAGGGTAGGCCCCAAAGACGAGAGGTGGTTTTGGCAATTAATGATTTACCGCAGCCAGGTACGCCTAAAATTAGCATTCCTTTGGGTTGAGGCAAGCCGTATTCTCTAGCTCGCTCGGTAAAGGCATTAGAGCGTTGTTTGAGCCAGTGCTTGAGTTCGTCTAGTCCGCCCACGGCTTCTAGAGTTTCGTCTTCTTCAATAAACTCTAAAATTCCGTTGCGGCGAATTAACTGTTTTTTCTCCGATAGTACGATGTCTACTTCGTTTTCTGTCAGACTGCCCTTGGTAACTTGAGCTTTGCGATAAACTTTCTCAGCTTCGTCCCTGGTTAAACCTAGCGCTGCTTTTAATAACTTTTCCCTAGCTTCCGTCGTAATTCTCCGTGCCTTTGTTTGCTCTAGTTGCTTGGACAAGACTTGATTTAGTTCAGTCATGTCTGGCAGAGGAAAGTCGAGAACTACAACTTCTTTTTCTAGCTCAATTGGCACTTGCTGGACTGGAGACATCAAAATAATTGTTTTTTGCGTTCCCTTAAAGCTAGCGATCGCATCTCTGAGCCAACGGGTTGTTGCTGGTGAATCTATAAAAGGGTGTAAGTCTTTAAAGATAAAAAGTCCCGGCTCGCGCTGTCTCGTCACCCACTCTATGGCGGCTTCTGGCGATACGGTATTTTGTTGGGTAACATTCCGGGGCTGACCGTATTCCACAATTCCATGGGTCACTGTCCAGAGAAATATGCGACGTACTGGTCTTGTTTGGGCAATTGTGGCGATCGCGCTCTCTGCCCGTTCTTCCTCGGATGTCACAAGGTAGATTAAGGGGTATTGAGCTTGAATCAGAATACTTAGCTCTTCTTGCATGACCGTCAACCTACTTGGAACCGCATAAAAACAATTTGGATACTTTGGGAGAATTATTTAAGCAATAATTCACTTTAAACAAGGTACTAATTCTTCTTGACCTGCCGCGCTCGGTGTTACTTGCGCTACAGTCAGTTGTTCTTCGTTTACTACTCCAAGTTGGCTTTTTAAAGCTACCATTTCGCCATCAGAGACTACTAGGGTAGTGGCACACTCTGGACAAGCATAGAGTTGATGAGTGCGACCGTGGATTGTTTCTACTTCTTCTACCATTTCTGGATGAGTTAGATAAAAAACAATTGCCTTCTCAGCTAGTTCGGACATTGGCTCGGAGTCAATTGCCGATCTGATTTTTAGCCTTCTATGTATTTCTGGAGTCAGATAAAATGTAACCTTTTGCTTAGCTTGCATATATCGTTTTTCAGTCTTGTTACCCGGGTATGTTTATCACCTTACTTGCCTCTTTTAGGATTGTCAAGACAGTATACTGTTATGACAGCAATATCGTTACAAACTGTAATATTTGGGAGAAATAAGGGAAGTACGCTCAAATAGGTTATGGGTGTCACAAACCTGATAAATTTAGCGAGTATCAAGCGAGTAAGCACTGGTCAAGATGAAAGTCCTAATTATTGGTGGTGATGGCTATTGCGGCTGGGCAACCGCCCTATATCTGTCGAGTCGGGGTCATGACGTTGGCATAATAGATAGTTTGGTGCGGCGACATTGGGATTTACAGTTAGGGGCAGATACCCTAACTCCGATTGCGTCGATCCAGCAAAGAATTGAGCGCTGGCGAGATTTGACGGGAAAATCAATCGATTTATTTATTGGTGACATAAACAATTACGAGTTTTTGGATAAGTCACTACATAAATTTGAACCAGAATCTATTGTTCATTTTGGCGAACAACGCTCTGCGCCGTTTTCGATGATCGATCGCGAACACGCAGTTTTGACGCAAGTAAACAACGTTGTCGGGACGCTGAACTTGCTTTACGCCATGCGCGAAAGCTTCCCCAATTGCCACTTAGTGAAGCTAGGGACAATGGGCGAGTATGGCACGCCCAATATAGATATTGAAGAAGGCTACATAACCATCGAACACAACGGGCGCAAGGATACGCTACCGTACCCGAAGCAACCAGGCTCGATGTATCACTTAAGTAAAGTCCACGACAGCCACAATATCCACTTTGCTTGTCGAATTTGGGGCTT
Source organism: Aliterella sp. E5.1 (assembly GCF_057473825.1). NCBI lineage: Bacteria > Bacillati > Cyanobacteriota > Cyanophyceae > Chroococcidiopsidales > Aliterellaceae > Aliterella > Aliterella sp. E5.1. Next base: position 26,944 of record NZ_JBYCCV010000042.1, on the reverse strand, counting down.
ACGCGCCACCGATTTAAACCAAGGAGTGGTGTACGGCGTATTGACCGAAGAAACCGGGATGGATGAAATCTTAATCAACCGTCTAGATTACGATGGCGTATTTGGTACGGCGTTAAATAGATTTTGCATTCAAGCGGCGACTTCGCACCCGTTGACGGTGTATGGCAAAGGCGGACAGACACGGGGATTTTTAGATATTCGCGATACAGTCAAGTGCGTAGAACTTGCGATCGCATCTCCCGCCGAGGCTGGTGAATTTAGAGTATTTAATCAATTCACCGAGCTATTTAGTGTGGGCGATTTGGCAGCGATGGTAGCCAAAGCTGGAGAAGCGATGGGACTAAAAGTCCAAATCGACAATATAGCTAATCCTAGAGTTGAGAAAGAAGAACATTACTTCAACGCCAAAAACACCAATTTGCTCAACCTAGGCTTGCAACCGCACTATCTATCAGATTCCTTGCTCGATTCGCTGCTCAATTTTGCCGTTAAATACCAACACCGAGTAGACAAAAACCAAATTCTCCCCAAAGTTTCTTGGCGTTGACATAAGGCTGGTTACAGAACCTTACTTGACACAAGTTGATAGATTATCAAAAGTAGGTAATTATATTTTGGCGCAGTTTGACGAAGACTCTATTGTCGTTTATCAAGCCTATCGTCCAGCAATTGGCAAGTTCGCCGCCGCCCAAGGTTATTTTGGCGGCGAGTTTAGCTTTGAAGGCATGAGTTGGATCAAGACTAATTTCTTGTGGATGATGTATCGTTCGGGATGGGCGACAAAAGTAGATCAAGAAATAATTTTAGCTATTTGGCTAAAACGTTCAGCTTTGATGACATTTTGGCGCTGGCGGTACGTTCCACGTTTGTGCCAGAAATATATGCAAGTGAAACGGAGTGGAAAAAAGCTGTACAGGGTTCTAACGTGCGTCTGCAATGGGACCGAGACCGTCATCCATCAGGAGCCAAATTAGCGCTTAGAGCAATTCAGTTAGGTTTACGCGGTGATGTATTAAAAGCTTATGCCAGAGAATGGATTATTCATATTGAGGATATTTCTGACTTTGTACAGCAGCAACGCCAAAATATTGTGTCTGACTGCACCCAATTGATAACACCATCCGAAACGGTCTACCCCGTTCTCAAGCTTGATATTAGTATCAAGCTGGAACTAGCTCAAAATCCTGCCTGTAATTAACAATTTTTTGTATGCGAATTGCCTTATTTACTGAAACCTTTTTGCCCAAAGTTGATGGAATTGTCACGAGACTGCGACATACTGTAGAGCATTTGCAGCGTAGTGGTAACGAAGTAATTGTCTTTGCTCCCGATGGCGGCATAACTGAGTACAAAGGGGCTAGAGTGTATGGAGTGACCGGGTTTCCCTTACCCCTGTATCCAGAACTAAAAATGGCATTGCCTAGACCTGCGATTGGTCACGCCATAGATGAATTTCAGCCCGATATTATTCATGTAGTTAACCCAGCAGTTTTAGGATTGGCTGGGTTGTATTATGCCAAGTCGTTAAAAATTCCGTTGGTAGCTTCTTACCATACGCATTTGCCCCAGTACCTCCAGCATTACAACTTAGGAATGCTAGAAGGCTTATTGTGGGAATTGCTCAAATCTGCCCACAATCAAGCGCAGCTAAACTTGTGTACTTCCACAGCAATGGTAGAAGAATTAACCGCTCACGGCATTGAGAGAGTAGATTTGTGGCAAAAAGGAGTAGATACAGAATTGTTTCATCCCGAACTTGCGACAGAGGAAATGCGATCGCATCTAAGCCAAGGTTATCCTCAACATCCATTACTACTGTACGTCGGTCGGCTGTCCGCAGAAAAAGAAATTGAGCGAATTAAACCCGTCCTTGAAGCTATACCCGATGCCCGTTTAGCCTTAGTTGGCGATGGTCCTCATCGCGCCGCCTTAGAACAACATTTTGCGGGGACTCCTACGCACTTTGTGGGCTATCTCACGGGGCGAGACTTAGGCTCGGCGTTTGCTTCGGCGGATGCTTTTATCTTTCCTTCCCGTACCGAAACCTTGGGATTGGTATTACTCGAAGCTATGGCGGCGGGGTGTCCTGTCGTAGCTGCAAGTTCGGGCGGAATCCCGGATATTGTCACATCGGGGGTAAACGGGTTTTTATTCGATCCGCAAACTGGAGATGAAGGCGCAATTTTAGCTACCGAGCGGTTGCTTGCCCAAGCCCAAGAACGCGAAAGCATCCGCCACAATGCCCGCCAAGAAGCCGAACGCTGGGGATGGGCTGCTGCTACTCTTCAATTAGTCGCTTATTATCAAAAAGTTAGAAGTCGATGTTTAGCTTATTCGTAGACAAGTTAGGAGTTTACTTGAGGTCAATTTGCAAAACTTCTATATACTGATCGACTACGGTCTCTACAGAAAATGCCTTGGCTCGTTGGCGCAATAATTCTGGCTCTATTGGCTGCGCTAACGTTGCAATAATTGCTTCTGCTAGAGCTTGAGAGTCGCCTACCGGAGACAACTTACCATATTTGCCATTTTCTAAAATTTCCGCAGGACCGCTCTTGCAATTGGTAGAAACAACTGGAGTTCCGACAGCCATAGCTTCGGCGATGACGTTGCCAAATCCTTCGTAGATAGAGGAGAGGGCAAAAACTTTAGCTTTTGCCATGTAGGCATAGGGATTGTCTACAAACCCTGGCAAAGCAACGGATTCTTCTAAGCCTAGTTCGGCAATTAGGCTTTCAAGCTCAGGCTTGATTGCTGGTTCGCGCTTGTCTATATCTCCTAAAATTACTAATCGGGCTGGAGTATGTTGGCGAACGATCGCTAAAGCGCGAATTAAAGTAGCAAAGTCTTTTTGTCTTACTAGCCGCCCTACACCCAAAATTACTGGCGGTTCTCCAGGTGCAAACCAAGGATTGTCTACAGGAGCGGCGGCTTTTTCCCCAATATCGGGCGTAATTACTGGGTTGTAGATAACTTTAACTTTTTCTGGCGGCAGATTTGCTAGGTGGGCGACATCATCGGCGACACCTCTAGACACGGCTATAATGCCATCGGCTAAAGGATAAAACCAACGTACCAACGCCGCCCGTAATTTGCCTACGACTAGGTCGGGCTTATCTTCAAACTGATAAGACAAGTTGGTATGTACCGACATGATTACTTGCGTAGGCACTTTTGCTAGACGTTTAGCCCAGGTTGCAGCGCTGACAATATCTAAGGCAGAAAGAATAATTTTTGGTCTTTCTTGGCGCAGGTAATCTACCAAAGCTAAAGTTTTAAATAAAATAACTGGAGACTTTGATTTTAGGTCTACTAGGCGCACTTCTGGAGGTACTTTGCTTAGGTACGCTCCCTCGGCTCGTGCTAGTACCAAGTCAACTTTTAGCCCTCTTTGAGCTAAACCTTGGGCGAGTTGGAGCATGACCCTCTCTGCGCCGCCACCGTCCATATTAGGCACAAATAAACTAACATCAGTGTTTTTCTGTGCTGGAGGGGTGGGTAATGAAGTCTCTAACATTTGCTGTATAACTGATAGTTCAGTAATTGAGGTCTTTACCCGATCAATTATCTAGCAATTTAACCCGCGATCGCGAGATGCTTCGACTAGACAGCAAATTTTAAAGCTTTGTTTTCAACTTTCACTTTGATTGTTGTCATCACTAGAAGGTGTACTACCGATTCCCAATTGTTGTTTGGAGCGTTTGAGTTGCTTCCAAAGAGCGCGAATTTTCTGATAAGATTCTTCCGGAGACAGCTTGCCAGCAGTTTCCAAGTTGCAAATGTAACTTACCCTTTGAGCAAATTCTTGTAGATTCGCATTAAAAACTAGGTTCTCTGGTTTTACTTGACCGTAGTAGCGACCGCGCGGGTAAAGAAAATTTGTTTTGTTATCCACTGGTTTTCCTAATTGTTTAATGTATTTTTTAGCACGAGAAAAACTGAGTAAAAAAGATTGACAAGACTTTCCTAGCCAGCCAAGTTAATTAAATAGCTTTCGATCGTGAAGGCAATGTCAGGTCTATATTAACTCCTTAATCTGTTCTTAACCTAAATATTTAGGTTTACTAAATAACTTTACATTTGAGTCAAGCTAATATCTTAACTTTTGTAAGTTGCGATTTATTGTATAGGCGATCGCTTGTTTCTCGATCCAAAGGGGTAAATTTAGAAATTGGAGGCTGAAAAGCCCTAATTCTCGCCTAAAACTGAGATATTTTTAGCCAAATTCAGCCTCCAACGTTAATTATCTGCGCGGTACGAGCTTGATAATTGTGGCTTTATCGGTGACATTGAGGCTAATTTTATTATTCTTAATCGAGGCAGCCTTATTAGACATATTGCCCCTATCATCTAGGGTGTAGATAGTAGCGCTGCGAATTGGCGTAGATAAATTTACTTGGGTTGGCATTGGTGGCGGATTAATTTCTCGCACTGGGGTAGTGCTGCGATCGCCATTAGAAATTTCGTGCCACAAAACTAAGTAAAAACTTCCATCCCGCTTTTGTAATAATAGATCGTGTACGTACTCTGTTCGGTCGTAGCCTGGTGGTGCTTTGATTGCAAGATTGTAGTTTAACGCTCTGGGAATTATTTTAGAGCCTGCGGGATCTTTAAGGACGCTAATTAAATTTTTTAGCGCCGTGTAGGCTGGTTTTGGACTTAGATTATGGCGTAACAAACCGTAATTAGCTTCAGAATTTTCTGGCTGATTCCATTCATCGACAAATTCATAAGAACAAGTGCGAGGAACGCCTTTACGGAAGTATTCTAAAAATAAACGCGGCATATACTTACCGTGTACCTTTTCGGAAATACCTTTCTCACCTTTGGTAGTAAAGTAGCCCGTTTCTGTAGCTGCCATTGGCTTACCTTTAAAAGGCGGGGCGTAAACATCAAAAGCATAAGGATGATTATTGATATTTACCGAAGGAAAGTTGCCTTGCCAGTAATACTTTTCAATTGTGTTGTATTTGAAAGGATTATTGAAAGGGTTGCCACCAGAGGGGTAGGGATGAAAATTTCCCCAATCTACCACCGCACTCAAATCTTTTAGCGGCGACTTATTGCCATAATCGTAGGTACGCCCTAAAGATGATCCAATGATTTTAACTTGAGAAGTAGCGCGATCGCTCTTTAAGGCTTTGTAGGTATCTGTAGTCAAGCTTTGAATATAGGAACCCCAGTATAAGGGGGACTTAGAATCGTCGTTGAGTTTCTCTTTGTCTCCTTTGCGCCAATATAATTTTTGGTAATTGAGATCGATTTCATTGGCAATTTCTACCGCATCAATCGCCTTAGTCCCAACTTTGTTTTTAACAAAATCAGTAATATTGTAGGCAGGATCGGCAGCCCAATAAGAGGAATTAGCGGTAATCCCACTATCTGGATTCATGATATAGGTGGTCTTGATCCCCAAATTCCCTAGTTCTTTCATTTTGGCAATGACATCATCACCTGTGCCGCCATCGCGGACATGACGAACGCCAAGAGCGACTAATTTTTGTTTGACAGCATCGTATTTTTGACCGTAAGGAGTGTCGTAATAATGCCAATGAGTATTTACACAAATACTATCTACAAAAGCATAGGCAGGTTTGGCAGCTTTGATGGGTGCAGCTACGGCAAGTTGTGGTGTTGTAGAGGGCAAATTAGAATTAGTTGTTACTTCTTGGGCAAAACAACCAATAGTAGTAACAATTAGCGTAAGCGGAAGCAGGAGTTTTAGTTGGAGAGAGCGCATCATAAGATCAATTAACAACGATTGTAGATCACTGTTTATGGTTCGTCTTCTTCGTCTGGCAGATCGAACTCTGATAGGTGTTGAGGGGGGATAGCAGCAATGATGGCATCAATTACCTTGGCGACGGGGATAATTTCTAGACTGCTAATATCGGGGTAATTTTGACCCTTGGGAACGATCGCGCGTTTAAAGCCAAGTTTTGCTGCCTCCTTTAAGCGTAGTTCCATTTGCGACACTGGGCGAATTTGTCCGCCCAAACCAACTTCACCCATTAATACAGTACGCGGATCGACAACGCGATCGCGAAAACTAGCAACAACGGCGATCGCTATTCCCAAGTCTACCGCAGGCTCCTCGACATTTAAGCCTCCGGCTGAGGCGACGTAAGCATCTAATTTTGATAGGGGAATACCGACGCGCTTTTCTAAAACTGCCAATATTTGCAACAGCCGATTGTAGTCAACCCCCGTAGTCGAGCGTCGGGGGGAACTGTAGCTAGTAGGACTTACCAAGGCTTGCAACTCTACAACAATCGGGCGAGTGCCTTCACAGGCGACCACAAGGGCAGTTCCGGGGCTACTTTCATCACGGTTGCCTAAAAATAACTCTGAGGGGTTAGAAACTTCTCTTAGCCCTTGCTCGACCATTTCAAATACGCCAATTTCGTGAGTTGCGCCAAAGCGATTTTTGACCGATCTTAGCAAGCGGTGAGAAGCAAAGCGATCGCCTTCAAAATATAGTACCGTATCGACTAAATGTTCTAATACTTTGGGTCCCGCGATCGCGCCTTCTTTGGTTACATGACCGACAATTAGCAGTGTAATATCTTCGCGCTTGGCTACTTTCATTAAAGCTGCGGTACATTCGCGCACTTGAGCCACCGAACCTGGCGCAGAAGTCATGGCAGGTAAGTAAATTGTTTGAATACTATCAATTACCGCTACATTTGGCTTGAGCGATTCTAATTCTCGCAAAATTTCTTCCAAATCTGTTTCTGGTAGTACATAAAGATCCGCGCCTTCTCGTTTTTTTACCCCATTAGCAGGAACATCAATTTCTAGCTCTAGAGATTGCGATTTATTAAAAACCCCCAACCTGGAAGCCCGTAGCTTGACTTGTTGCCCAGATTCTTCGCCACAAACGTAGAGAATGCGGTAGTTTTCAGCTAAAAGATTGGATACTTGCAATAGTAGAGTAGATTTACCAATACCAGGATCGCCACCAATTAGTACCAAAGATCCAGGCACAATTCCCCCGCCTAAAACTCGATCTAATTCCCCGTAGCCAGAAAGCCAGCGCTCCTCATCGCGGTGAGTAATTTGCGGAAAAGTTAGGGAGGCTCGCGCTTTAGCAGGTTTATTAGTTTTCCCGTTATTTCGCCCTGATGGTACTGCTCCTCGACTTGGAAGAATAGAACTATTCGACTCAATTTGTTCTTCTAAAGAATTGTAAGTACCACAGTGGGGACACTTGCCAAACCATTGGGGTGAATCGCCTCCACAATCATTGCAAACGTAATAAGTTCGTGGTTTTGCCATCGTTATTTTCTAATTTTTGCGAAATATTTATATGAAGGAAATCTTAAGAAAGCTGGAAATCCAGTATTAGTAATACTCCCGGCTTCTTAAAACGATTAAATGAAGTGATAATCTTATGGAATAGAACTAAAAATTAACGATCGCCAGATTTCACTTGCAGGAGAGTTATTAAAATTGGAAAATCATAAAGAAAAAATCCTTGTAGTAGACGACGAAGCCAGCATTCGCAGAATTTTGGAAACTCGGCTGTCGATGATTGGGTATGATGTCGTAACCGCCGCCGACGGCGAAGAAGCTTTAGACATTTTTCGTAAAGCAGAGCCAAATTTAGTAGTTTTAGATGTGATGATGCCTAAGCTTGACGGCTATGGTGTTTGTCAAGAATTGCGTAAAGAATCAGATGTACCAATTATTATGCTAACAGCCCTAGGAGATGTAGCCGATCGCATCACTGGGTTAGAATTGGGGGCTGATGACTATGTAGTTAAGCCTTTTTCTCCTAAGGAACTAGAAGCAAGGATTCGTTCGGTACTGCGGAGAGTCGATAAAACCGGAACATCGGGTATTCCAAGTTCGGGCGTTATTCATGTTACGAATTTACGCATTGACACTAACAAGCGCCAAGTATACAAAGGCGACGAGCGCATTCGGCTTACCGGAATGGAATTTAGCTTGTTAGAGCTACTGGTTAGCCGCTCTGGGGAAGCTTTTTCGCGCTCCGAAATTTTGCAAGAAGTCTGGGGTTATACTCCAGAGCGACACGTTGATACGCGCGTAGTTGACGTGCATATTTCTCGGTTACGCGCCAAGTTAGAAGACGATCCCAGCAACCCAGAACTAATCTTAACGGCTAGAGGTACGGGATACTTGTTTCAACGCATTATTGAGCCTGGAGAAGAATAATTAGTTATCGGCAATTAGCATTTATCTAATTGCTAAGAGCGAGTTATGGCGAAACCAGACCAAAACCAAGTTTTGCGGCGTTTGCCAATTGTCGTAGGGGCGCTGGCGGGTGTATTGCTGTTAATTAACCGCCTACTAACCCCAGAACTTAGCGACTCTCAAGCGCGGGCGGATGCGCTGGGGGTAATTTTGAGTGCGTTGTTAATTTTGACGGGTTTATTGTGGCAGCAAGTGACACCGCGATCGCCCGATGCGGTAAATTTAATTGGCGAACAAAGTTTTGAGCTTGCGCCCGATTTGCCCGACGAAGTAAAAACCGAATTAGCCTGGGCAAGTCACTTGTTGCTAACTAACACTGTTACGAAAGTAATTGTAGTTTTTTATCAAGGTAGAGTGCTGTTGCGGCGCGGAATTTTGGGGAAGCAAAAAGAAGTTAAACCTGGAGCAATTTTGCAGCGAGTGCTAGATAAACACAAGGCTGTTTATTTAGTCAATCTGACAATTTACCCCGGAAAAATTGAGTTTGATTATTTGCCCGAAAATACTCAAGGTGCGATCGCCCAACCAATTGGCGATCGCGGGGTATTAATTCTAGGGGCAGATGCTCCGCGCAGCTATACCAAGCAAGATGAGAACTGGATTAGTGGAATTGCCGATAAACTCGCTGTCACTCTTAGTAATCATTTACCCGATACAGGTTGAAATTGTTTTATGTTAGCTCTCTACTGGTCGCTTGTGGCAGTAATGGTTGTCGGAATCATTGGGGCTGTCGTGCCTGGGATTCCTGGTACTAGCTTGATATTGGTTGCTATTTTGATTTGGGGAGCGGTGCAAGGTTCGTTTGCAAGTATCGGTTTGCCAGTAATAGTTGCGATCGCAGTTTTAATTATGGGAATTGGGATTGATTTTTTGGCTAGTTATTGGGGAGCAAAACGCGCTGGCGCTAGTAAATGGGGGCAAATTGGCGCAATTGTGGGCTTGGTTGTGGGTATCCTTGGTTTGTTGCCTGCTTTACCTGTTGGCGGTCCTTTATTGGGTATTTTGTTAGGACCACTTTTAGGAGCAATTATCGGCGAATACCTGTATCAGCGCGATTTTAAGCTGGCATTAAAGGCGGGAGTCGGTATTGTGGTGGGTTCTTTAATTGGGAACTTAATTCAAGGAGTGCTGGCGATCGCAGTTGTCGGAGTATTTTTATACGCTACCTGGGGACAGGTATTTGCTACTTGAAATTATAATTTGCTTCAGCTTCTAAAACTCAAACAGAATTCTTCACTAAAACTTGATACTATTCTCTAAGTAGAGGTGTGAAACTTCATGTACTGTCTCTTACCTTATGTAAGTACACGCAGACAAAAGAATGTTTTGTACCCAAGCAAAAAACAATTTGTTCCACAATAATTAGCTAAGTTGTTTGTTGCTCAAACTCAATTCCTAGTTAGGAGAATTAGTAATGCAATCTGAACTAGATAAAGTTTTAGCAGACCTTTACAACAGCAACAAAAAATTGGCAGAGTAACTGTTAGAAAAACAAGTAATATCTGCCATGCAGTTGGAGGAATTATTAGGCAATGAGCAAATGCCTTTAGGTCAGTTACTACTTGAAGAAAAATTAATCCTTCAATACGAACTCAAACTAGCTTTACTAGAGCAACAGTTGAATAGCAAAAAATTAGGCGAAGTTCTAGTCGAACAGCAAGCAATTTCATCAGAGCAGTTAGCGAAGACTCTCCGCAAACAAGCTTGGCAGATAGAGAAAAAAAATATGAATAGTATTAGCTACTAACTTCTGCTCATAGAATTGATTATAGATTTAGCGATCGCACTTTAATAGCACTATAAACTTTAAAACTTAAGGAAATTAATATATGATTTGCTCAAATTACTCTGATTTTAGAACCGACGGCACTACTATTCAAATGTTTCCAAGTTCAGCCGCAGCTACAGAGACAGACAAGCAAATTGCCGTACAACTCATCCAAGCAGCAATAGAATTAATCAAACCTTCAATTAATGAAGGAAATTTAGACGAGCAGATTGCTAAGAAATTTACCAGAGTCCATGAAGCAGTTATATCTGCATATTTAGGCAGCACTATAGATTAAGTAAGCCACTCTCAAGTTTCTATACGCTGCAATGCTTCGGTTGTTGGATTACACTAAGAATTCTTTCTTTTTTCTTGAGCTTTCTTGAACAAACTTTCAAATGTATCCTGTGCTTTATAATTCACACTCTCCACGTAACCACCCATATTTTTATTATACCAGCAACCATTACGGAGCTTTTCCCATTCATCTGAATCAACATTTAAAAATGAAATATGTAATGAGTTAGGACTTAGATTAAGGTCTAACATTGCATTAATAAATTTAGAAATACCGTGACCATCTCCTGTCAATGAATTAAAGCCACTTTCATTGTTTGCTGCAATCATGCGCCGATATCCCTTATCTTCTGAGCTAATTATGCGCTGATATCCTTTATCCTCTTTCCAAAAAACGAGATAAGCATCACCATACTCGTCAAAATTTGGGATGCACAGAAAACAAGGTTTAAAATCCTGCTCTAAGTAATAACGGCAATCATCTTGTTTGTAGAAGACATCAAAAGTGCGAAAAACAGGCTTTTTACCTTCTTGAATAAACTCAGGATTAACAAAAAACACCTATACTAACTTCTCAATAAATTCATTAGGAAGCTCGTCTAGTCCATTTTCATAAGCTTGTAATTCCGAAGCTTTCTCCAAATTGTATAAATTAGACATTTCTTTAGGACTTAAACCTAGAATATCTTCACGCAACTCCTTATGTCGTTGTCCAAGTATCTCTTGATAGCGCCTAGTTGTTTGTTCAATCGGAGGAAGTAGAGATGTAGCAATGACTTCTTGGTTTTAGGATGAGATTCTATGAAAAAAATCTTTTGCAGGCGGATACAGAGCAGCAACTGCTGATATTACGGCTGATAATAGTGCTAATACTGACCAATTATCCATAGGTACTTCAATTGATAAAGAATCTCACCATGGTTATTGTATAAAAAGTTCCTCTTTAACTACCTTGCATAAGCACTTAAACATGATATTTATACGTAACTTCCTATATTTAGTTACACAGATAAACTTCCTGGGCTATATAGTAAATCTACGGTTTAGTTGACACAGGCGATCGCCGTTCGTTTACTGTTTATCTTTTTGTTAGCCTCCAATTTGGATTTAGACTTGACTCAAACTACAAAAGCTTAATCTAGAAATGTCCCCGCTTCAATACCTGTTGAACTCCAGGTGTAGTATCGCTCACCAAGGTCTGTATTTTGTCAATCATTCTTTGGAAAACGTCAGGATAGTATTTTGAAGCATCAATAAAATCAGCATATTCCTGTCGATACTCTCTCCGCGACTCTGGTGTTCTGTATTCTTGACGAATATTCGCAGACATTCGCCTGCATTTTCTAACAATTAATACATCATCAATTTGAGTTGAAATAATCGAAACTGGAGTCATATCTAAAAACTCACATACCAAAAAGTAAAGCGAACTAGGGACTGCAATCTTTAAATCTCTACTGGTAGCTACAGCTTCTTGAAACATCGTTTTGTCCAAATTAGTTTTACATTCAGCACAAATATATCCAAGATGAGACTCGACCAATCTAGAATTTGTAAACTCTCTATCAAAAGAGGTTTTTAAGTATAGTTTCTTGCCCAATACAAAATCTTGATTTTTTGTTCTTAAAGTTGGTTCGCCGCCTTGTCCTGGATTTCCGAGAGAAGAAAGAAAACTTAGCCCTGCAAATGTGCTTTTAGGTCCAATCTCAAAAGAATCATCTATCCCTCCCAAACTTCTATATATTAGTTGAGGTAGAAATTCCTCAAGAATTGTGTTATCAAGCTTAAGCTGCCCTTTTTGGCGATACAGAAAGTTATTTGAACTATCAAAAATTAGATCGAGTTCGATAAATCGCTTATAACGATTAGTCGCTTCAACTAACTTTTCAACCGTATCTGGTTTTCCACTTTCTACCGATGCTAATTCCTGAATCCACTGCTGATACTTCTTTTGTGCCTCCTCAACCCTATCTTTATCAGCGATAGGTAGTCTAGAGTTATTTAGACAAGCTATAAGTTTGTCGTAGTGAGGAGTAGGCAACTGAAGCATAATATTTTTACTTTGTGTTGAAATAGAAGTTGATTGATGAGAAGTGAGTGACTGATTAATGTAAAGAGGAGATTTAACTACATCTGGAACTTTCCTAATTGCTTCAATTAGTGCGTGTTTGTTAGCATCCGATGCAAATTTCAAACTTTCTTTAAGAACTTTATCAGCAATATTCCTAGCAATTCGATCCCATTCTGCTACGGGTATATAAAAATTGTTTGGGACTAAATGTAAAATGTCTTCGCGAATATTTTTGCCAAATTTATTTTTAAAATTGCGTTGTTGTGTAAGAACTAATTCAAAAGAAGCTGAGTTTCTAGCAAGTTGAGAAATGATGTCTGAATTATAGAAAGGAACTCCTAAAACCCTAGATTCATAACCTACTACAAAAATCATACGAGAGTTAGGTTTGCAAACACGTTGTAATTCGCCTAAAACAAGAGCCATATCTAGACAGTATTGAGTTACTGTCAAAAATCGATTTCCGCGATTTGCCCGATTAGAACCTATTTCTGATTTGGCTATTTTGAGCAAATCCCAGCCTAACGCTTCTGCCGAGCATCGATAATTTTGATGATAGTTAAAAACATTAATGTAAGGAGGAGATGTAATAATAAAATCTATAGTATTCTCCTCAAAAGTAAGAGTACGCGCATCACCTAGTGAGGTAATAATTGAGGATTTAGAATAGGGAAGATTATTAATGGTTTGACAGAGAGTAAAAAAAATATTGTAAATACGCTCTATAGTTAAATTATTGTTTGCTAGGTCAAGAAGTATTACTAAAGTGTCTATAATTCCTCTTTCAAAACCCTCTAAACAGCTATAAAGCATAGTAAGAGAATCATGAAAGCTTAATAAATCAATTTCTTGTACTGCACCAATCTCAAAAAGGGTGGGTTTAGGAAAATATTTTTCTAATTTAACTCTTGCTGAGTTAATAATTTTTATACGTTCACTAATCTCCAAATTGACTAATTTGTAGGTTTTGCTAAGAATCCATGCTGCGGGATTTATTTCACATCCAAAAGCATGAAGACCAAGACAGGCTGCTTCATAAAGAACTGTTCCACTTCCTACAAAAGGGTCGAGAATAGTAGCATTTCTTGGACAATAAGCAAGTAAAAGATTTTCAACTAACTGAGGAGAAAATTGTCCCCGCCAAGGAAAGATATTTGACCGTACTTTATCATCAATATCTAAAATATTCTGAGAGATGGATAAGTCTAGATTAATTGGTTTTTGTGTCAAAAACTTTTCTTTTAACTTATTAAATAAAAATAAGCTGTTTTGCATTATTTGAATTGTAATAATTTTGAACTTGAACTAATATTCATTTTAAAATGCAACCCTCAACAGTAACTCAGAAATAATTTTATCCGCGTTCTGCTGCAAGTAGTACGGTTGTAGCTCAAACGCCAAACTTCAATCTAAATTCATTTCAAACTTGATCTAAAGGTTGGTGCGGTTGTGGTGGCAACTCAATGCAGATTGAATCGCCAACACATACCTTACCACCAACTATAACAATCCCCATAACCCCAGCTTTGCGGATAAGCTTTCCTTTCTCGTCACGCCCTAGCACCGCCGCCATCAATCCTGACTGAAATCGATCTAACTGGGTGCAGGGATTTCGCAGACCTGTTATTTCAACTATTGCTGTGTTGCCTAGATGTAGTTTTGTTCCAGTCGGTAAACTAAGCAGATCGATCCCGCGCGTCGTAATATTTTCACCCATTTGTCCGGCGGATACAACAAAGCCAGCCGCTTGCAACTCATCATGCAGTTCTGAATGAATCAAATGCACTTGGCGTAAATTGGGCTGGGTTGGGTCAACTGCCACCCGCGAACGATGTTTGACTGTTTTACCCATATGGGAATCACCTTCAACACCAAGCCCTGTCAAAAGTTGGATGCTTTCTTGATTTAGTTTGGTGAAAGTGTGCGCCTCACTGCGGCTAACCTCGACTACTACACCATCCATTTACATCACCTCCTACTTTCAAGCTTTAGATCGCAACAAAAAGCAAATCATAATTTTAGTAGCGATCGCAATCCCCCAATCTTCGCTCACCATACCAAAGTTGATATACCTGCAAGTATAGGACGACGACCTACACGCCGATGCCCTAATAGTACGTTTTTAACTAAATTGTCAGCCGTTGGGCGAGTAGATAATTTTGGTGGTTTGCTTAGTTTTTCTGCTAGTTGTCCTTGCAAATCCGAAGGCGCACGGGGCGGGAATACTAAGCTTAAAGAAACATTGTCTGTTAGAGTGCGAGATTGAGATTCTGCCCAAGTCCACATAGCGCCCTGGGTAGCGCTAAAATGCCCTAAATTTGGCAATCCAATGCGCCCATTTTGACCTAAAAATATGCCGATTCTACCTTCGCCAGCCTCTTGCATTGCTGGTAAAACGCTTTCAATTAGATGAATAGGAGATATTACATTTACTTGCATCATTGTTTCTAAGCTGTCAAAAACTGCGGCACAGTGAAATAATGCCGATGGTGGTTCTAATTCTGGCAGTTGTTGTAAGGAAAGGTTTTGCAAATCGCAGTGTTGCCATACTAATTCTTTGTTTTGCGATCGCGCCCACAATATCAACTCCTCTGGAGGCGATCGCGTCAGCGCCACTACGCGCCAATCTAGCCGCAATAAGCTCATTACGACCCCAAAACCCTGTTGCACCAGTCACCCACACGGTTTTCATGGCAGTAGAAAGTCGTTAATTTCTTGGTATACGCGATCGCGTTCTACATCTAATAAAATAATATGGTCGGATTGTTCCAACCAACAAAGCTTTTTCTCTTTAGAGCCTATTTGCCGATAAATGATTTTTGCTCCGTTGGGATCGACTACGGTATCTTTTGACGACTGAATAATTAATGTTGGTACATCAATTTGAGGTAACAAAGGCTTAATTGCGTTAATCAATTCCAGCGCACTTTTAACGGTGGGCAAATTAAAGGTTCTAAAAAAAGCAGCTTCTTCGGCAGCTTTTCGCATAACTTTATCTCTAATTGGCAATTTCAAGCGAGGTACATCATTAATTAATCTACCTACGGAAGCTAGATAAGTTTCGGGTTTTAATAAGTAATACCACTCGTGTTTGATTGCTAAAAAAGGACTAAGTAAAATCAAATTTTCTACAGGATTTGTAGCTGCTAAATATAACGCTAAAGGGCAACCTGTAGAGAATCCAATTACTGAGATGCTGGCGTATTTTAAACATAGCTTTTGATAGGTTTCTTCTACGTGTTCGTACCATTCGCGCCACTTAGAAGCAGGCATTTTAGGCATAAGTTCCGCGTGACCTGGATAATTTATACCTTGAACAGCTAAGCCGCGCCTATGTAAGTATTCACCCAACAGATGCATCTCATATACACCGCCACCTAAGCCGTGCAATAGCAAGCTAGCGCGATCGCCTGTGGATTCTAATAAAAATGGTTGATTGCTTAACTTCATCTTTTTACCATTGTTCCTACAGCAAAATAATCATTGCGTTGCAGCGTTTCTATTTCCCAACCGTAAGGTTTTGCCCAGTCGATTAGTTGTTGCGCTGGGCGCAGTACTAATTTCCAAGGTTTTTGGTTCAAATCTACTAAACTTTCTTGCAATAATTTCAAATCTGGATGGTTTTCTTCAATTGTAAATACCCATCTAGCACCAGGTTGAGTAATAGATGAACCATTACTTAAAACTGTTTTAATTTGCTCGTCTTCTGTCAAAATATCAAAGAATCCAGAAGAAACTAAAATATCAGCTTTTTGACTAGCAAAGGCAGATAAATTAAACGCATCGTTATGTTTAAATACAATATCGCTGCGCCCTTGCGTCTTGACTTTGGCTTTTCCTTGAGTAACCGCTTCATCGTTGTAATCGCCAGCAATAATCGTTGCGCGATCAAAAGGTAATAAAAATAAATACGAACCGACCCCCGCCGCTAAATCGAACACTTGAGGATGGCTGTAATGGGAAATTGCATCATTAAGTTGTTCTACTAGCATTTGACGACGCGATCGCACTCCATCCCAAACTTTGTTTGATAAGTATATTCGGTCAATTAATACTCCTAATGGCGTGATTCCTTGGAGCTTATTTTCATAAACATATTCCAGCATTACGCCAGAATCAAAGCCTGTTCTCCAGCCTAAACTAATGCCTTTACTGAGTTTGCCGACAGTTTTGAGTAAAAAACGTAAAATTTGATATTTCATTGCTTTTAGAGGTAATTTAGCGGTATTTGAGCTTACACTTCCACAGCCAATCAACGGTTTTAGACAAACCTCTCATTGAGTTAAAAATATGCGGCGATAGACGGACATAATCGCCTCTTTGAGCGGTAATAATGCGTTTTTTGTAGCCATCAACCACAATCAATTCTGTTTGTCCCAATCCTGGATCGAAACAAACAAGCCCAGACCACCGTTCGGGACAAGATACAACTTTCCAACCCATTTCTAATAAGCGTTCGTGCAAGTAATCGCGGCGTTGTTTTACTCCTTGAGTTATGTTGTTCCAGCCAGAAGATTGAAAATATTTAAGGTTAGTTTCAAATCGAGCGCTCACTTGGGGAGAAGACCAGCTTAATTCCCAACCACGCGCGGTTTTACTCATCCCCGATTGAACCAGGGGCGGTTGATTTAATCCCAACCAAGTAGGAAAAGGTGGAGACAATTGGCTTAAAACTCTAGGACTAAGCACTAATAAAGCTAACCCCAAACCAGAGGCTAACCATTTTTGCGTCCCCGCACACCAAAAATCAATTTCAGGACACCAACTAGGTTTAACTCCCGCCGATTGAATTGCATCAACGCAAGTCCAAATCCCTTTAGCGCTTGCTTGTTGTACTACTTGCTGCCAAGATTGTTCTATTCCTGTTGTAAAGTCAACAGTTGAAATGCTGACCATTTTTACCGATTCACCCCAAAGTTGCGCCCAGTCTTGCACAGCTTGCGCCTGAACGCCAAAGCGGTCTAAACTCTGCCAAGGTAAAACGTTAGCGGGAAAGCCATTAGCTGGATAGAGGATAGTGTCGCCGTTTTGCCAAGTTAGACTATAGGCGGCGATCGTTAGTGCCACACTGGTAGAAGGTACAAAGGCAACTTGTTCGCTATGACAACCCAGCCACAGGGCAACATCTTCGCGCAGCTTCTCGACTCGTTTAACCCAGTTTGGTAAGAGGATATTGCCCAAATGTACGGGTACAATTGTCCAGCCTTCTTTCAGTAATAGTTTTAATAATCCGTGTTGGAGTTTGCAGCTTTTGCGGCTACCACTGGGATAAAACAAAATCCAGCCGGAGGTTGCAGTTTTGAGGCGAAGTCGCCACTGTTTTAATTCCATGACGCTGAGGGAGGCGATCGAAAGCTACAGCTTGACATAACAAGGAGGCTGCTAACGCCCGATTAAGTTGACCAAAAAGTAATCTGCGGCGGCTAATACAACAATCTGACATCGGATTTTGGCGGGTATTGCGGCAAGCAAAGTTATGGTATCTAAGTGCGATTGATGGTTTGCGACGATGGCAATGCGATCGCCTTGAGGAATTTGCCCTTTTACACTCAGCCGATATTGCAACCTTAATAGTGTGACTGCAAGCCAACTACCGCAAAGTCGCAGAGTATCCCAAGCCAAGTCTGGTACGCGCGGATAACTCCCCAAGCGTTTAGTTAAAGGATCTCCCAAATCCGGCGCAGGTGCATAATCGAATTTCATAGCGGTTTATCTTGGTAAACAAACGGTTCAGAAGTTAAAGGCGATTGCCCCTCAGTCTGATTTAAAATAACTTTGCGGACTGCATGAGAAACTGGATTTGTCTCGCGGCTTAAGTCTTGACTGTGTAAGTTATAAGCCCGTTGTTCTTCTGGGCTAAATTCGGTACTGGATCGCTTTGTTGTTTGGCGAACATTGCCAGACTTGCTACATATACTTTGCTACTACTATTTAATTGCATTAATGTCGATCGCCCGTTGACTGCTTTGGCTAAATCGCGGACAGGAATCGGCGCATTCATTAGCATTTGGCTTTCTCCTGGGGCAATTACTAGCTTTTGGGGAAAACAAGTAGTACGGATACCACCCAAAACATCACTTACAGCGCGATCACCTGGTCCAGAATAAACTTTACCATCGTTATTTTCTAAATAAGGCGACAAAGTGACGTAAGGCGCATCTGGCAGTAAATAACTGGCGGCGGCTAAAACATCAATAGTTACAGGCTTTTTACCTGGATTATTAACAATTATCCCCAAATAAAGCATCTGGGAATCTTTGAGATAATAGCTGAAATGGTGAGCAAATAAATCAAAGCGTCCTTCTAAAGGATAGTTTAGGTGCGCTGCTGGTACTTTTTTATCTGTTGGGGAAAAGTGGATAGTAAAATACCATCTGCTTTGCCTCCTTCGGGGCTATTGCTATTAAATACCGGAATATTGTCTAATTTCCCTGGTAATGGGCGAACTTCCTGGGGTTGAATGACATCTTTAGGTGTTGTTTGGGCAACAACTAACTTAGGAATTGGCAAAAAATATAGCAAAGTTGCAATGGAGGCGATTGCCGGATACCAAATCTGCTTAGGAGTTTTCATGAAAGTCAAATATATTGCGCGATCGCAAAAGTATTATTTTTTAGGGATTCTAATTAGGAATAATTTAGTATGGTATTCATTAAGTGAGTAGATTTGCTTTTTTAACTTAATACAAGAAATCCTGCTTGCCTAATATCACTAGATTGCCTGCCCCTATTTTTTGCATGACCTCTGATTCTGCCCTGCCTGAAGTTGTTTCTGACCTTACGCCTGCTACAGAAGAAGTAAAGGTCAATCTCCAAGTACGCTTTAAAAGTGAAGGAGATCGTTTGCTTTTAATTTTGCCCACCGAAGCAGAAATGCCAGCGTCCGCAGATAATTGGTCAGAAATTTGGCAGCAAATGAAGCAACGGTTAAATGCTGGCGACAGATTTTGGCAACCCCATACTTCCGTCGAACTACTAGCCGCCGATCGATTACTAGATGGCAGACAACTACAACAGATAGCCGATGCTTTGAGCGAAGTCCACCTGCAAATGCAGCGAGTGCGCACTAACCGTCGCCAAACTGCTGTAGCGGCGGCTACGGCTGGCTATTGCGTCGAGCAACAAGCCCCCGTATCAACCTTAGCAACTGCGCCCGTCGCCTCTAATCCACCATTAGTAGAACCATTATATTTACAAATGACTATTCGTTCTGGTGTAGAGATTCGTCACTCTGGTACAGTAGTCGTGTTGGGAGATATCAATCCTGGTGGTATCGCGATCGCCAATGGCGATATTCTAGTTTGGGGTCGCTTGCGTGGGGTAGCTCATGCGGGTGCTAATGGTAATGCCAAATGTCTAATTATGGCGTTGCAAATGGAACCAACACAGTTGCGGATTGCTAAGTATGTAGCAAGAGCACCAGCCAACCAACTGGAGGAATACTATCCTGAAGTTGCTTATGTTACTCCTGATGGCATTCGGCTCACCAAAGCTGCTGATTTTTCTAAGTCGTTGTCCCAGTTTCTACCACAGTCATGAGTCGCATTATCGTCACCACTTCTGGTAAAGGCGGAGTAGGTAAAACCACCGTCACCGCAAACTTAGGCATGGCTCTAGCCCGATTGGGTAAGCAAGTTGCTTTAGTAGACGCGGATTTTGGTCTAAGAAATTTGGATCTATTGCTTGGTTTGGAAAACCGCATTGTCTACACGGCAATCGAAGTTTTTGCTGGAGAATGTCGGTTAGAACAAGCTTTAGTCAAAGATAAGCGCATCCCAGGTTTGGCGCTATTACCAGCAGCGCAAAATCGCACCAAAGAAGCCGTAAGTCCCGAACAAATGACGGAGCTTGTGGATACCTTAATTAAGACGTACGATTATGTTGTTATTGATAGTCCCGCAGGCATCGAACTAGGGTTTAAAAATGCGATCGCTCCTGCTAAAGAAGCTCTGATTGTTACTACTCCAGAAATTTCCGCAGTACGAGATGCCGATCGCGTCGTTGGCTTACTAGAAGCCCAAGGGATCAAACGTATCAATTTAATAGTCAATCGTCTGCGTCCAGCGATGGTACAGCTAAACGATATGATGTCGGTGCAAGACGTGCAGGAAATTTTGGCAATTCCCTTAATTGGGGTAATTCCTGAAGATGAGCGCGTAATTGTTTCGACCAATCGTGGCGAACCATTGGTATTGTCTGAAACTCCGTCCTTAGCGGGAACGGCTTTTGATAACATAGCCCGTCGTTTGGAAGGGCAAACCGTTGAATTTATCGATCTAAATGCGCCTCCAGATAATATCTTTTCTCGAATCCGCAAATTATTGTGGACAAAAATCATTTAAGCGATGTTCTTTCTCCTGCTACTGCTATGATCGGTGAACTTTTGGATCGGCTCTTTCCTCTGCCTCGTAATAGTAATGACAGTAGTCGCGCGGAAGTCAAGCGGCGGCTACAGGTGGTGATTTCTCACGATCGCGCGGCTCTAAATCCAGAAATGCTGGAAAAAATGCGGTTAGAGATTTTGGAAGTGGTATCGCGTTACGTCGAACTTGAAGTAGAAGGGCTGGAATTTTGCTTGGAAAACAACCAACGGGCAACGGCTTTGATTGCCAATTTGCCTATTCGCCGTGTCAAAGAAGAAGAAGAAGTAAAACCGAGCAAGTAGTTACTTTTTTACCCGATTGCTAACTGCTGTGTCTTTTGATCGAGGCATAGCAGTTTTTCTATTCTTAGATCCTGTGGACTAATTGTAAGTTGCGATCGCCTCACTAAATAATTTGTTGGGATTACCTACATATTTATATTTTTATCTGTATATTATTTATCACTAGCTTTAAGCAGGCTGTCAATAGCGAACATAAGGGAAAACCTAGCTAACCTCAGCAAGGTCAGTAATTTTACTGAGTAACAAATTAGCTTTGCCATCTGCTTAAGTATGATGATTTGAGCAAGTATAGAAAAAACATAATATTTTTAATTGCATTGTGACAGTCTAAGTTCAGCAAAAGAGACAAGTGCGAAATAATACTAACAGTTTTAAGTAATTTATTGGGGGAGGTTACTTAATTATGCCAGTTGAGCGTGATCGCCTTGTTTACTCACTCGATTTGGGTTATCAACTTTAAGTATCTAAAAATGAACAAGCAAACGATTCAGTTTTTAAAATCAGGAACACTAGCATTAGTGGGACTAGCTTTAGCTGGCAGTCAAGCTAGTGCAGTTACTATTACTTCTATTACTACTGATGGCAGCGATTTAGCTAATAGTATTTTGGGTGCAGGTATTACGATATCAAACGTTAACTATAGTGGCGGGGCCAACGCCTCTGGATTTTTTACAGATGGCTTAGCTTCAGGACTAGGTATTGAATCAGGTATCCTTTTAACTAGCGGTAATGCCAATAATGCCGCCGGACCAAATAGGGCAGAAAGCACATCAACAAGTAATGGAGTTGCAGGGGATACAGACTTAAATACCTTAGTTCCAGGTTTCAATACCCGTGATGCTACGGTGCTGGAATTTGATTTTCAAAGCACTGGGGGAGACCTTTATTTTAACTATGTTTTTGCATCGGAGGAATACAATAAGTTCGTTAATTCATCGTTTAACGACGTGTTCGGTTTCTTCTTGGACGGGTAAAATATACCTCTTATCCCTTTAACTACTACTCCTGTTGCTATTGATAACGTTAACCTTGGTGTGAATTCAGGGTTTTATAAAAATAATGATTTGGCAAGTGGCGCACTCTACAATACTGGCTATGATGGGTTCACAAGTGTATTTACTGCCTCTGCTCTAAATATTGGTTCTGGAACCCATACAATCAAGCTGGCAATTGCAGATGCCGGGGATGATGTCTATGATTCGGGTGTATTTATCCAAGCTAAAACTTTCTCCTCTACTCCGGCAGAACCCGTCCCCGAACCTACTTCAATGTTGGGTATATTAGCTTTTGGTGCTTTGAGTGGTCGGAAGCTATTGCAGCGCAAGCAACAAGCTTAAGTTAGTAACTATAATGCGATCGCGTTTCTCATCCAAACAACGCGATCGCATTATTCTAAGTGTTGTGTATTTTGGTACAGACACAGCAGCTTTAACTTTAGATTTTGGCTTCTTCTTTCACCAACTTCTCCCAACCCAAATCTTTAAGATTGTTGTTGCGACGCAAAGGACGAGTTACCAATTCTAAAATGTCACGAGCATTAGTAAAGCCGTGGATTTGAGCAAAGGTAAATTCTACCGACCACTTGGTATTAATACCCCGCGCTTCGAGCGGATTGGCGTGAGCCATCCCTGTAATTACGAGATCTGGACGAGTTTCTTGAATGCGCTGAATTTGGTTGTAATTATCTGGTTTTTCGATAATTCTCGGTAAAGGCACGCCCATTTCTTTGCAAGTATTTTCTAACAGCGTCAACTCCGCAGCCTGAAAGCGCTTATCCATGTAAGGAATGCCAATTTCTGGCACAGTCATGCCACACCGTACCAAAAACCGCGCTAGAGATATTTCTAGTAAGTTGTCGCCCATAAAAAAGACTGACTTACCGCGAATTAGCTGCAAATAATCTTCCATACTTGCCCAAATTTGCGCTTCTCGCTCGTCCAAACCTTTGGGGGTAATTCCTAGCACTGAGCAGATTTTTTCAATCCAAGCGCGAGTTCCATCTGGACCAATGGGGAAAGGCGAACCAATAAGCTTACATTTACGGCGACGCATTAAAGTTGTAGCGGTGCGGCTGAGGAAGGGATTGACACCAGAGACATAATACCCTTCTTCAATTACTGGTAATTCTGTGTAACGCTTGGATGGTAGCCAGCCGGATACTTTAATTCCTTGCTTTTTGAGTTCTAAAGTTAGCTGCGTAACTACGGGGTCAGGTAAAGAACCAAATAAAACTAATGGTGTATGGTTGACATACTCCGATTCATCGGCAGCGACATCTTCCTTCTTTTTACCAAAATTGAGCAATGATGCGATCGCATTGCGTTCTTTTTTCTCAGATTCTACAACCGATGCTTTTTCGGGACAACGGGCTGCCATAGCTGCAAGTACCGTATCTTCCCCTTGAGTAAAAGCATAATCTAAGCCATTAGCACGAGCAGTTACAATCGGGATGCCAATTTCTGACTCTAATTTTGGTGCTAATCCTTCCAAATCCATCTTGATAATCTCAGTCGTGCAAGTCCCAATCCAGACAATTACGCTAGGATTGCGATCGCGCTTTATTTGCAAACATAACCGCTTCAATTCTTCGTAATCGTTTAGCTGTGCGGAAATATCTCCTTCCTCTAATTCCGCCATTGCATAACGGGGTTCAGCAAAAATCATTACCCCCATAGCGTTTTGCAGGAAATAGCCGCAAGTTTTTGTACCAATTACCAAGAAAAAACTATCTTCAATTTTCTGGTAAAGCCAAGCGACACAACTAATAGGGCAAAAAGTATGATAATTGCCAGTTTCGCATTCAAAGTTTAGTGTTTCCGGTTGAGCTACGGTCATAAATTTAGTATTCTCCCCTTGAACTATTAAGGATTAGTTAAAATTGGTGTTCTTAAAGCTGCCACAACAGAAATAGCTCTTAATCGCGGCAATAAATCTATCTAAAATCTTCCGCTCCTTTTCCAGTCACCCTCTGTTAGAAGTTGGGAAATAGACCAGAAATATCTTGAGCATCTTGAGATTGCCCTTCATCTTCATTATTGGATGTAAGTTCAAACTCCAAGTTAGCTGTATTGCCTAGATCCAAAAACGCATCGCTAAAATCATCTAAGGAATTTGCGATCGCATTATTGTCTATAATTCCTTCTTCCATGCCATCAAACGTTATCTGATCGAAAGATGTAATTGTAAATGCGTCTTGTTCTTGAAAAGTCTTGGTGACGGATGAACCGCCCCTCAAGCTTTCCGCTTCTTGAAAAGTCTTGGTGACGGATGAACCGCCCCTCAAGCTTTCCGCTTCTTGAAAAGTCTTGGTGACGGATGAACCGCCCCTCAAGCTTTCCGCTTCTTGAAAAGTCTTGGTGACGGATGAACCGCCCCTCAAGCTTTCCGCTTCTTGAAAAGTCTTGGTGACGGATGAACCGCCCCTCAAGCTTTCCGTTTCTTGAAAAGTCTTGGTGACGGATGAACCGCCCCTCAAGCTTTCCGTTTCTTGAAAAGTCTTGGTGACGGATGAACCGCCCCTCAAGCTTTCCGTTTCGCTAATAACTACAACAGCTTCATCATTGTCAAAGTTACCCTGCAATAAATCCTTGGCTTGAACTGGTTGATTTTCTTGCACCTCAATTTTCGCAGGAGGACTGTTGCCTAACATCAAATCTGGATCGAAATTCAACCCCAATACATCAATCAAATTATCTACATTCGGGTTTAGCTTCGAGAAAGGCAACATTAATTCTGCTAGTTGCGGTTCTAGGGCATTAATTATTCCTAGGATGAGGTAAGACGCAGGACGCTTGCCACCGTCAGGAGTATCCACTGCATCAGAATGTAAGCTAATCCAGAAGCGATTGCTTTGAAAATATTGCAACCACTTCTGTTTTAATGAGTTTTTCAGATTACCGAAAAAAGCCATTGTTTCTTACCTTCGTCCTCAAAACAAGGGCGGATTAAACCATCATCAAATCTAGTTTTTCTTCCTGATTTGCGACGGGAGTAGTGGGATTGAGATAGAAGTCAGACAGCAAGGAGAACAATTCGCGGTCTGGAGCATCATTAGGTACAACACCTTCTGGTCGTGCCAAAATTTGATCGGCAATACTGAGGTAGTAATCGCAGACATAATTTAGCGATGGGTCTGTTTCTGCCATTTCAAACAAAGTCTTACCCTTAACGCGAGATACGCGGATATCTTCAATTAAAGGCAATACTTCTAATACTGGCATTGGTACAGCTTCTATATACTTCTCAATCAAATCGCGCTTGGAAGTACGGTTGCCAATTAGTCCCGCTAGGCGCAAGGGATGGGTGCGTGCTTTTTCTCTTACAGAAGCAGCGATGCGATTAGCGGCAAACAAAGCATCAAAACCATTATCGGTCACGATTAAGCAATAGTCAGCGTAGTTTAAAGGTGCTGCAAACCCGCCACATACCACGTCACCCAACACATCAAACAAGATGATATCGTACTCATCAAAGGCGTTGAGTTCTTTGAGCAATTTTACTGTTTCTCCAACTACGTAGCCGCCGCAGCCAGCACCCGCCGGAGGTCCGCCAGCTTCTACGCAATCTACACCACCGTAGCCTTTGTAGATGACATCTTCAGCCCAAACATCTTCGTAGTGGTAATCTTTTTCCTGAAGCGTGTCGATAATTGTGGGAATTAAAAACCCAGTGAGAGTAAAAGTGCTGTCGTGCTTGGGGTCACAGCCAATTTGCAATACTTTCTTGCCACGCTTGGCTAAGGCAACAGAGATGTTACAGCTAGTTGTAGATTTGCCGATGCCACCTTTTCCGTAAACTGCAAGTTTCACTTATTTTTGGCTCCTATCGTTGTTTATCGAACTGCTAGTTTAAAAAATTTATCTACTAGCTTGTTTGTTTTGATGTGTCAGGTCTTTGATTGAATTATTGTTCAACTCCGGCACAAAAGAAAGGGGGTTGCAAGATAAGTAGAGGCTTAAATCAGACTCAAATAGTCTTAGTGAAAGAAAAAATAGTATTAAAAGCTCAAAAACCTGTTTTAATCTCTAAAAACAACTCAAAAAAGAATTTAAGTTCATTTATTTATAAAAAAAGTTACAAAAAACAAAAGTGTTTTTTCTCCAGAAGCTGCCGGGAAAAAGGTAAGGGCAGTAATGAGAGAACTCAACAAGACCTAGTTACCCGACGCTGAAGCTGGTATAAACAGCCTGTAAGAGGTATTTGCTTGGAGAATACAGAGTTTTGATTAGAGTTTGTATCTATTAAGAGAACAAGATAAGAGTGAAGTCAGCTACTAATGTTAAAAATAATAAATTTTGCTCAAATCGCTGCATTTCTAAGAGACATCGCCCTCAAGTGCTTCTATTTCCTGTAAAGATTGCCAACCAGCTTGCCATTGGGAAGCATTTTTGAGCAACTTAGCATTTACCCAAAAACGGACAAGAGGATCGCAAGCTGCAACCATTTCCGCAAAAACCCATTTACCTTGATTTTTGCGATTGACAACCTGAAAATGCCGCCAGCCATCTATTTTTTGCTGCGCTGTCCATTTAGAACCAACTAAATAAGGAAATTTTTGTTTTTTTTGCATAACAGGGTATTTGAGACTTTAAATATCACAACTTTCTCTCAAGGTTGAGGGATATCGTTCCTTCCAGCCGGAGTCTATACAATAAAAGAAATCGCTACCTTATATATTGACCGGGAGATAATATGACTGCCGCAACAAATCTGAGTGTAGACCAAGACATTATTTACCCAGATAGTGACGGACAGCCAATGTCTGACAATACCAAGCAATTTGAGTGGATAGTAACCAGTGAACTACCCAACACTAATCGGAGTACCGATATAGTGTGGGCTTCCAGCTTCACGGACAGTCGCCTCTACGGAGGTCTTGCGACCCCGCTTTGGTCTTACACTCTCTCCACTGGCAGTAGCGCTAG
>NZ_JBYCCV010000041.1:0-32585 GCF_057473825.1 Aliterella sp. E5.1 | reverse complement strand
GCTCAGGATTTTGGCAAAATGACTACAAAGGAAGTCTGATGTGAGAAAATAAAGTTTAAAAGCTTTACATTACAAGCTTTTTCAAGTTTTAGTTTGTTTTTTCCTTACTCAGAGTGACAAAAGAGGGATAAAGAAGTATTCAACGCAACCCCAATTAAAGCCAGTAATTGTAATAGTTAATTAAACTAAATAACTCCCGGTAACATTCCTACGAAATTTCACCATCTCCTCACTAGCGTTAAAGTGTAAGGCAATTTGAGCAATGGTCATCTTTTTTTGAACTGCCCACAATAAGCCACGTTTAGGAATTTGCAAACATCCCCCCAAATATACTGCTTCGTCTTCGTCTTGTTGTTGGCGTAGGGGTAGTCCAGTTTTAGGATCGTAACCAACCATTTTATGTTTCAAGATGACATGAGCCAATTCGTGCATCAAATTAGATTCTTGTCTGGTAGGTGCATGACGAGAATTATGAACGATCCAAAGCGGATTTTTGCTAATGATGCCTGCTGACCAATTGTCACTATCGCATAAGATTTTCACTTGTTCTGGTTCGGCATTAGGAACCGTTTCAGGAGTGAAAATTGTTGCTTGAAAATATTGTGCCAAAACTCTTGCGGGCAATCGCTCAAAAGCCTTGCAACTTAGTTGGCTGCGTTGGTTTGTTGCGATCGCTTCTAATCTCTGTCTATTCTCAGGCGATAAGCTAGATATCAATCCCACTTGTAACTATTCCTCCTTATTGTCATTTTGAGATAAGTCCTTATATGCTGCTTTGACTAAAGATGCTAAAGCATTGGCGATCGCAGGATCGAGATTTTTATCTGCCCGTAATTGAATAGAAATCGCTTCAGGAGTATCTAAATGTTCGTCCTCTGTATTTTTGATTAACTCAGATAACGGTACTTCTAGCCAGTCACATAAAGCCAAAAAAGTATCCATATCTGGGATTTTGCCATTTTCTACCCTCGAAATAGTAGAAGGGCTAACATTACCAATTTCTTGCGCTGTTTCCCGTAATCCACGAGAACCACGTTTGCTACGGACTAAGCTGGCTAATCTTTCAATATCTAAATAACTTCCCATAATGCTATATTGTTTAATAGAAAATTTTTTGTTGCTCTATTGACACAAAACAGAAGATTGCTGTATGCTTAATGAAACGATTGTATCGCTTGTAAGAAATCATGACAATTAAGTAATACGTATTCACAATGTTTATTTAGTGATGTCAAAGGTAGGATTAAACACATTTTGCCTTGTCAATTTTGTTCGCCTTATAAACTATTAGCTTTATGGTTACTAAAACAGAATTCTTTGACTATCTAGTAATTGGGTTAAAGGACTTTTTGTCTCAGGAAAAGAAATATCCTTATCCAGATTTACTACGCCATGCTATGAATGATTTATCACTAGAAATGAAGAAAAGTATTCCTTTTCCTAAAACGATAAATGGGTTTTTACGGTTACTAGAAGAACCAGTAAAAGATTTGTGTCCCAGTGGTTTTCATTTTATTCCCAAAGAATTCGATGGCGATTTTGGTTTGATAGATGAAGGAAGTCTTAGCGAAGCCGCTAATGATTATCTGCATGAGGAGTTGATAACCAAAGGTAGAATTCCTAAAAATGCTAACTCTTACACTCAGCAGTTGGCAATCGACAACAAAAATTTTATCAGTGTTTTAGACAAATTACGAGATGTTTATAACGACATTGATTCGGAACAAGCGCAGCAAGAATATTTATTATTTCGCCCTTTTCTAATTCAAAATCAATATACTACTCCTAATAAAATTCGTAAAGCTTTTCTGCGTACTAAGTATATTTGTATTGAAGAAGTCGGAGCGTTATACGAAGAGTGCCAAGAAAATCAAACTTATTGGTATTGCGATCGCTGTGGAATTTTAATAGAAAAATACGGGCAAGTAAAAGGAATTAAACCTAGCTTATGCGGAAATCATCATAAAAACCAGTCTTATGTTCATAAAGTTAAGTGGGAAACAGGTTTACTTCGGATTAAAGATGGCATTCATCAACGAGTTTGTTTTCCTGGCATTCCTGAACTTAATTTGTATTTAGCTTTAGAAGAATTAAAAGAAAAACATTCAGATTATTTACAACAAGTCAAGTTATATCCTGGTTTAGATCGTTACGATTTACAGTTGCGTTTCAGGGATGATGCAGTATGGGCAATCGATCTTAAAGATGTGCAATATCCTTACAAACTAGCTGAAAATCTTAAGCCTTTATATAGAGAGGGAAGTTTGCGTTATGACGAAAGCTTTTATGTAATTAGCGATCGCTGCATCAAAAATCAGCCAGATTATTTAAAAATAGCCCGTAAAGAAGCAAAAACCTTACCTCATACTACTCATTTATTAAGCAAGCGAGATTTCAGACAAAGAGTCAGTAACAAAATTACCGAACTACAGAAAGGAAAATTATCTTAGATGTTTACTTACACTCTGTTCCTACCACCCACTGAATTTGAGGAACGTATTAAAGAAATAGATTTAGAAGATACGTTAGCAAAATTACTACTGCAAGTTGAACTGGGTTTTGCTTTAACCGAATATCTCCAGATTGATGATGAACCAGTCACCGTAGTATGCGAGATTTTAAGCAAAACACTAATCAGACATCCTCGACTACAAAATTTAAGTCCAGAAAGCAAAAGAGCGATCGCTAATGCTAGACAAGTTGTCCCTTTCTCTTCTCGTTTTAGTTGGCTAAATGCCTTACGAGATTATATGAGAAATATTCCTGGAGATTGGCGCAACTATAATTTCGGCATTCAAGATTTAGATAATCAGATTATTAACTCTGCTAAAAATCTACAACAACAAGCTAATCAAAATATATACAATATCTGTTTAAGAACACAGTTGGAATTTCGTAAAAGAAAACGAGAACAAGTTGAAGCGGGAACCTACTATCAAATTGAATCCGCAACTGAAGATGAACCCTCGGTAAAATTGCACATTAACTTTACTCAAGAACAAGTTAGAACTAATTACCCATTAACACCTTGGTTGCAACCAAAAAATAAACGACCTATTGAAATCAATATCTCAGATTTAGAACAAGCAGCAATATTTTTAGACAATAGAGAAGAAGAATTAGCACGACAGTATTCTTGGTCTGATACTGACAGAGGTAACTGGTTAAGGCGTTTTGAAAAGCTTAATTATCATAAAGTTTTACCAAATAACATTGTTGAGGAACAACGTGCAGAAACTATTAATATAGACGGTTTTACTCATATTGCGGGGATAGTAGCGTCAGGAAAATCTACTTTATCCATACTAATAGCCGTCCACATCATTAAAAATAACCTTGACTATCGTTTAACCATAGTTGTTGGCGATGTCCAAGCAGAGATCAAACTAGCTAACCAATTTAACTGGTGGTTTTGCAACGGTCCAGAACAAGATGAACCAGTTGCCGTACCAATTTTAGGGGGTAGTCAGCGAGATAAACATTTAAGAGGTTTCAGTGGTTCTAATGATTATTTAACACATCTTCAAAGAGGACAACCTCATTGGGGAGAACGTTGGCTGAGTGTTGTATGTCCCCTGCAAGGAAGAATTGCCCCAAGCGATCGCATCAATATTTTACACGGCAAACCTCTTACGCCAGGAAAAGAACCTTGTCATACTCTCCAGGAAGCACCAAGGGATCGAACTAAAAAAGCTAATGACGATTATTATTTTTGCCCTTTATTCAATTGCTGTCCGTCCAAACAAGCCTGGCGAGATATGCCCGCAGCAAAAGTTTGGATTACTACTCCAGGCGCGATGGCACAAGGAGGGATGCCCTATCACTACGAATTACGTCACATTAAAGTTGGTGAATTGGTTTATGAACAATCAGATATTGTCATCTTTGATGAAGTCGATACAGTTATTGAGTGGTTTGATAAAGTATATGCCGAGCAAGTCACGATAACTAATAGTAATGATGGCATTTTTGATGAGATAGGTATTAAAACCGAGCAATATGCTCGAAATAATCGAGTTCCGCCTCGCGTACAACAAAGATGGAATAACGCCCAGAGACAAGGACAAAGCGCTATTACTACAACCTTGACTTTATTAAATCCAAAGTATGGACATCAAATTTTAAGAGATTGGACGAGTAGGGGATTTTTTACTCCTCATGTTTTGTTTTTTAAATTGGCACGTCGTTTAGCTGGATTAGAAGAATACAACTCTTATCGCAGATCGGAACAGCAGATTTGCAGAGATAATCGCATAGTTCAATGGATTATGCGTCATTTTGATACTTTTTTGCGAGAAGACCCTACAAAAGACCGAATAGGAGTTACACCACCAGTTGCCAGACTTATACAAATTAGTCAAAGAGTCAACAGTATAGGAGATAGTGCTACCGATGATGCTATTTTCTTAGCTTGTAGAAGTTGGATAACTCAATTTTTTCCTAATACTTCCAGAAGATTGGAAAAATTAGCTCTAAGGTTGTGGATACACAAAAATCAAAACAGTCAGCATACAATTAGCCTATCAGATGTTCAAGATGAGTTAGATACTATAGATAGTCTGGCTCTGCGTTTGCAGTTTGCCCTAACCATTACTCTTTTAGATCGTCATACCAAAATCGTTTTTTATGAATGGCAAAATCGACCATCTAATATTCCAGAAGCACCACCTCATCGGCGAATGCCAAGCGCGATGTACAATATATTGTCTTTGCCAGTAACAGGAAGAGAGTTCGGTACTTACTATTCTCGAAATAATGACAATACTCTAACTTTGTTTGCTTACACTAACATTGGCAGACAGTATGTTCTCAACTATCACAACTTATTAACGGATTTTGATGGACGAAGAGGTGCAAATGTTCTGGCACTTTCGGGAACATCTTATCTACCAGATTCAACTACCTTTCATGTAAACGACCCTCAAGGAATTTTAAAACCAGAGGAAACAGCCCAAGATGCCATTGGGCGAAGTAAGTTTCAGTTTCTACCTCAGTTTGATTGTAAAGATAAACCAATTCGGGTTTCTGGTAGTTTGAGTAGCCATAAAAAAGCCAAACCTAAATTTCAAGAATTAGCACAGTCTCTAGTTACCGCTAAGGGTAGCAACCATCTAGTTCTGGAATTGAAAACATTAAAACAATTAGGTGAAAGTAACCCTGAACATTGGGCAGATCGCGATCGCGTTTTGGTATTTACTAATTCTTACGATCAAGCTGAATGGGTAGCTGATGAGATGCGTAGCTGTTTGCCTAATATTCGTCAGCAAATTTATCATCTAGTCTCTGATAATGCTGAAAACTCAAAGAGAACAAAACCTGGGGCATTAATACGAGCAGATATAGAAATATCTGGACAAACTGATTGTAAAATACTGGTTGCTCCTACCAGTTCTATTGGACGTGGGTTTAACATTTTAAACAGTAGGGGCAAAGCAGCTTTTGGTGCGGTTTACTTTTTAACTCGTCCCTATCCTCATCCTGATGATACGCAAGCGATCGCTCAAGAAATGAATCGACGTGCTTATGATTGGTTGGAAAAAGAAGACTTTATCGCTTGGCAACAAGGAGACGGTATTGCCCATCGTGCGGAATTATTAAGGAAAACAGCAAATGCTTATTGGCGATCGGTAGAACAACGCTCTTATTATAAAACTCTGCGGGATAATAAGGATTTATGTGCCTTTCCTCGTCACGATTTAGCAGCAACTACATTAGGCAGAATCATTCAAGCAGTAGGGCGTTTAATTCGCGGTGGTGTTCCTTTTCATGGTTATTTTGTTGATTCTGCTTGGGCAGACAACAGTGCTAAAAAGCTTGCTGCTATTAGAGTAGGAGACGAGCCGAACACTATTAAGAACGATACAGAAGAAAATAGCTTGCTAGTCGCAATGATTAAAATCATCTGCAATAAATACGCTTGCAAAACTAACCCAGTTGGGAATGCTTTATATAAACCCTTAGCAGATGCTCTTGATTATACAGAACAACTTTACTGGGAATAATTTTGTAAAATAGGCAATGCCTACTCTATTTTTTAAGAACACTAATTTACCTCTTTTTTCTAAAATAAATTATGCCAAAAAACAATAACTTCTCTGTAGCTTTGCCTGCCCGTATGGATTTAGAAAATGATTCGCTATCTACGATGACCATTGCTGTATTAATGTTTCCTTTTGCCAAAGAAGTCAAAGACTTTTGCCAAGATATCAAGAAAGTATTACGCAGTGGCAAGCCAATTTATGCACCTTATCGTCAATTAAATAATGGTTTACTTGCTTGTACTTCTACTCTGACTTATGCTTTTGAATATTTTGAAACTATAAATGATATCTCTCAATATAGAGCTTTAGCTGTTGGCAAATTAGAGAAAAAATTAAATGTACCAACACCTGAACAAATACACGAACTAATTTTTATTTGGGCGCAAACTTGGACAAAACAATACTTAGGGAAGAAAGGGAAACAAGATGAAATTAAAACTGTATGCGATCGCTTTTTGGATACAATCGCATCCATCCCTCAAAATTGGAATTGGGAATATCTGCAACCAAAAACTTTAATTAATGACATTAACTCTCAATATGGTTTAAGCTATCAAGCTATACCCAGTCTTTTAGTTACCTTATTACACGAAAAAACTTGTATTATTTTTTCTGGAGATGGAGAACAAAACATTAAATGGCGCAAAGTACAAGGAGGTGGTTCAACAAAAACGGGATTACACTTAGTTAGTCAACCTTTTAAAGCAAATTATATTGACAATAATGATAACGAAAGAGAAGGGTATTTTGCTTATAATTTGAATTTTCATTTACAGACTCAAGCAGGAAGATTTAATTCAGAAAGTCATCTAAAACCTTGGATATTTATACACCTTAGTTGTCAAAGATATGCTCATGAACCTTTAGTAGATGCTAATTATGGGCGAGATCTATCAATTTTAATAGGTATGAACCAAGCTCGTTTAGATAGTTATCCGACAGACTCAACCTTAGTTAAATTAATTATTGAAAACAATGCAAACAAATCTTGGCAAGAACAATTACCAGATTTGCTAACTGCATTTAAAGCGCGATCGCTTATTAATCCTCAAGATATTTTGAATAACCCAACTGAATATGGCAATTTAGATAATGTCAATAATTGGCAGAAAGATGAATATTATGTTGTGCATTCTGAAGGTTATGGATACAACCAAGAAGGTCAAAAAGGTAGAGGACACGGACATTATATTAAAACAGGCTTTAGTTTAAAAGAACGTGCTGATATTACTAATCAAGTATTGCAATTCTTAAATGGTGTGTTAATTCCAGATAAACCGATGGAATGCGACATTGCTACACCCGTTGGCAAAAAAATGCCTTTAGCAATGAGAGATTACGAATGGCATCGTAAATCTTTAAATTCATCTTTACCCAAAAAGCTTACTGAAGCAGAAAAACAACAATTCCGAAAAGAAAAGCAAATTATTATTGCAGATGCTATTAAACGAGCATCAAACAATAAACAGATATATTTGTTTGTTATTTACTATGAGGAGTACACTAAAATTCTAGCCCTTCAGCAATTACGCCAAGCTTTCTTATTACAAGACGGTGATAATTTTCCAAAACATATCAATGTTATAGATGTTTTTATTAACGATCCCGAACTTTTACAAAAATTATCTGTATCTGGATTACCCTCAGTTAACGATAATTTTAAAGAGGAATTTAGAAAGCAACATCAATTGAAGCGTCAAGCTTGGCAAAATTTTATTAAACAAAATGTCATTACTTTAATAAAGGATAAAACTAATTACGATCTTTTTGCAATTATTGAAATCGGAACAAGTAAAGTAAAAAAAATACATCCGCAACAAAGTATTCGTGGTGCAGTCAGAGAAGCTTGTGTATTAGAAAATATTAATTCTCAAATGCTGCAAACAGTTAAACCAAAGGGCAAAGAAGCCCCAGAAGATACTACAACTTATAACGACAAAACCAAGGGAAGAGTATTAAATGCAGTATTAGATGTAACTCTGCGTCAAACAGGAACATTATACGGCTTACCATCCGAAGTTTATAAAGTTGCACAAATACCAGAAAATTTTGCTAAAAAATTAGATGTAATTGCCTTTTGTCGGATTCAAAAAAACAACT
Source organism: Aliterella sp. E5.1 (assembly GCF_057473825.1). Lineage (NCBI taxonomy): Bacteria > Bacillati > Cyanobacteriota > Cyanophyceae > Chroococcidiopsidales > Aliterellaceae > Aliterella > Aliterella sp. E5.1. The sequence goes on along the minus strand of NZ_JBYCCV010000041.1, from coordinate 24,444 downwards.
TTATCGGTACAACTCCGTTTCAATATGCAGTTGCGGTTCGTCTTAATGCTACAGGTACAGTAGATGTGTTACTTCCTAACCAACAGCAATGGATACCTTATTCACAAGCAGGAATAGCTATAGGTCAATTATTTCATCAGGCACGAAAAGGAGATCGGGATAGTCTCAACCAAATTCAAATGAAAGGCGGACAATTAGTAAAATTTGTAGCTGACGTTTTAGGTCAATATATCGAAAACCCCACAATTGCGTTAATTGAAGCTGATGTTTGGCGCAATGAAAAAAGTAAAGATGGAGGTAATAATCAAGCTTGGTTTCAGCTAAAGAATGAATATTTGCTAGAACAGCGAGATGTTTTGAACTTTAGTCATGTTTCCGGTCATAATTGTCAATATCAAAGAGATGACAAGATTTTCAAAAATTTACTTTGTGTAATTCGTCTTCGTAGCAATAATGAAACCCCGCAATATGTAACTAATAGAACCACTTGGAGCGAAGATTCTACAACTTCAGATTTCACAAAATTAAGTGGTTTTATAGATCGAACCGTTCCAGAGTTATTACATTATTTTTCTGTAGGAAGAATACCAGATACGCAGAAAAAGACACAAGATACTCCCGACGCTAGAGAATTGTATAAAAGCGATCGCACTGAAAATGTATATGCTGCCAATATTGCCTATAAGCATCAACAAATGATTGAAATGCTACCATTCTTTGTTCGTCCCGATTTTCAATCAGAAGACAATCTCAAAGCACTTTGTCGAGTACCCCATTTTCTAAGAATTTCTCCAGGATTTACGAAAGGAAATATTAGCCATCCATACCCAATGCACCTAGGAACAACATTAATTGAAGATTTGCTTTGTATTTTAGATTTAGACTAATAGTGAAATGAGATATTCTGTACAGTGCTACAATGCTACAATCTAACTAAATCAATATGTAGTGGTGCGATCGCATTTATTCTAGAATTGCTATACAGAAACTTGCCCTTGCTAAATCCAACCGTTAACGATCGCACAAGCAATTGCCTGATACCGAGTTTTTGCCTTTAGTTTCACCAAAACATTATTCATGTGAAACTTGACGGTACTTTCGCTAATAATTAAATGTTTAGCAATGTCGTGATCGCGCTTTCCCTCAGTTAGCAAAGTCAAAATCTCTAATTCGCGATCGCTAAGGTGTTGCTCACAATCCTCCGATTCAATACCCCAAAATTTACCGCTAACTACGGATTCTACACAGCAGCGTAGTTGCTCTGGCGTAGTAGATAAGTCAACTTTTGCTTTAATTCCTTTAGGTATTCGCTCTAGTTGATCGATCCAGATTACCTGTTTTGCCGATTCAACTTGAGTAATATCATTCGTTAACAAAGGCACGTTTTCATCTTCGTTGCTGACGGCTACACCTGCTAAAAAACACAAGTGAGTAAAGGCTAATTGTAAAATAGGCGAACGGCACTTAATTTGTAATTGCTGTAAAGAGACTTCGCCAGTATAGGGAATTTTGAGCGCAACTTGCATTGCGCGCCCGTCGATAGTAGGTTGAGTTTGCAACGAACCACCTAAATAAGAGGCAATAAAAAATAATTTGCTCAAGCAAGACTCTATCCATGTCTGCAGGTTACGCTCGGTGAGGATGGGAACAATTGCTTCGACACTAACCGTATCTTCACTGTAAATTAGCCGACAATAGCTACACTCAATACGTTTGAGAATTTCCGCAGTTTGGAGAAAAACATAACTTACGCTCAGAGTCAGGGGTTTTTCGGTTCCAATTAAAGTTAGTCGAGTAACGCTGAGAATGGTAACTAGGCGATCGCATAAATTCCTGTGGCTATAGTTAAAATTGCTAGTTACCTGCCAAGCTTGTTTCTCTTTTTGGTGTTGCATGGCGGTATCTAACACGATCGCGCAAATTGTGCAAAGGGTCTGCAATACTTCCAAAAATTCCAATTCCAACGATTGATGGCTAAATACGGCTAAAACGCCAATTGCTTTATCGTCAATAGTTAAAGGATACCCGGCAAACCCACGAATATTATTGGCGATCGCCCATTCTTTATTTCCTACCCAAGGCTCTGCTGCTAAATTATTGCTCAAAAAAGAGACGCGATTTTGAGCAATTTTGCCGACTTTGTAGGCTCCCATCGGTACGCGGGCAAAGGAGCCATTGGTATGACTGTACATTCCCGCCGAAGCAATGAGTTTTAACATAGTCCGATCTGGTTCTACTAGCCACAGCCGAGCAAAAGCACAATCAAATCTCTCAACGAGACTTTCGGTAGCCTTGCGCGCAATTTCCGCTAATTCTAGGCAGCCAGAGAAGTTTTGGGTAATTTCATTAACTTGTTGCAAGTCAAATAAAATTCGCGTCGAGTCGAGCAGTCCACTCCGCAAGTCAGGCATCTAAATAGACAGTATAATATCTAACCTTATTGAGGCGTAGATTGACACGGAGTTTTGTATCTCAAACTACGATTCTATCTGCTAGGTCAAAAAGCTTGAATCCACTCTTTGATTTCGTACTCAGTCCAAATCCCATTTTGCCAGTAAGGATCGGCTTCAACTAACTGACGTACTGTTGCTTCATCTGGCGCTTCATAGATGCCAAAAACTTTGGTGACATCTTTGGTGGGACCAATAGTAACTAAAACACCAGATTCTTTTTGCACGGCTAACCCGTCTAAATGTGCTTGACGATGAGGAGTGCGTTTTTCCAGCACATCCTCGCAATAAGTTCCCCACATTACATATTTAGGCATGATAGTTTTAGATATTTTTGAATTGATTTGAGGGCAGGGCGCAGAAACACGCCCTTACAGTTAACTTCTGAGATTGACACGGAATTTTTCAATCAAAGATTCTCGGACTTTTTGATGTACGGGTTCCACTTCCGCCTCTGTCAAAGTGCGATCGTTCGCGCGATAAATTAGCCGAAATGCCAAGCTTCTTTGTCCTTGGGGGACATTTTCGCCTCGGTATTCATCAAACAACTGGGCTGATTCTAAAATTTTGCCTCCAGCAACGGAAATTGCTCTGAGCAATTCTGCTACAGAAATCTCCATAGAGGCAAAAAAGGCAATATCTCGATCCGTTGCTGGATAAGTAGAATAACTTTTGAACTGGTGTTTGGTGATTTCTGCCTCATCCACACAATCTAAAAGCACGTCCAAATTGAGTTGGAAAGCGTACACCTCATCGGGTAAATCTTTATCTTTCCGCAATTGAGGATGCAACTGCCCAAAAGTTCCCAAACGGTTTCCTTGCAACCACAAGGAAGCTGTACGCCCTGGATGCAGGCGCGGATCTTGATGGTTGGGTTGATACTCTCCCACTACCCCTAGGCGCTGAAAGCCGCTTTCTAGTACGCCTTTAGCTTCAAACCAATCCATGGGGCGCCTTTGCCCGCCACGAGTCCACTTGCCAACAACAGGATCGCCGCCCAAAATTCCTGCCAATTCTTCAGCTTCGGCGAACCCCTGCTCGTCTTGCCAAAAAATTCTACCAATCTCAAAGCCATTTAAAGTTGGATTACCCTGGGAGCGATTGTACTCAAAAGCCTCAATCAATCCAGAAAGCAAGTCTGTCCGCAAAGCGGAGTATTCAACAAATAAAGGGTTAGCTAGAACTATTTGTCGATCTTCTCCAGGCTTGACTAAAGAATAATGGATTAATTCTGTAAGTCCAGTGGCGCGAAAAGCTGCCCGAATTTCGCGCCTTAGCTGTACTTCCAAAGGCAAGTAACCTGGTTCAGTTTTTTCTGGGAGAGTGTCGCAAAAGCGATCGTAGCCGTAAACCCGACCAATTTCTTCAATTAGATCAATTTCCCTTTCCAAGTCTCGATGGCGGTAAGAGGGAACTTTGACAGTCCAAGTCCGCGCCCGATCGCGGTGGGGTTCGATCTCGCATCCCAAGGCTGTCAATATCTGCTGCATTTGCTCTGCTTGCAGTTCCCCAGTAGTTTCGCCCAAATCTATGGGTCCCAATAATTGATTTACGCGGTCTAAACGCAGTTCAATGGAGCGTGAAAAAGTTTCTAAGTTTGGGCGCGTATCGACAATAACTTGCTCCTCAATAACGCCTCCAGTTATTTCCTGAATCAAGTTTAAAGCGCGATCGCAAGCTATCTCTAGTTCTACCGAATTTACACCCCGCTCGTAACGCGCTGATGCTTCGCTACGCAAGCCCAAACTTCTTGCCGAGCGCCGAATTGCCGCACTATCAAATAACGCTGCTTCTAAGACTAAACTTTGTGTGTCGTCGTGTACTTCTGTCTCTGCGCCCCCCATTACCCCAGCGATCGCTACAGGCTTGTCATTGGCAGTAATTAGCAAGTTTTGGGGAGATAAAGTTCGATTTTGCCCGTCTAAAGTCTGCAAAACTTCTCTAGCTTCGGCAAAACGCACGCCCATTGTTAGGCTCGTTCCTCCAGCTACCGATTGCAGGCGATCGCGATCGAAAGCGTGTAGGGGCTGTCCCCATTCCAATAAAACGTAGTTAGTAATATCTACAACATTATTTATCGGTCTGACTCCTGCCGCTTGCAAGCGCTGCTGCAACCAACTAGGAGAAGGGGCAACTTTAGAGCGCGAAATTACTGTCCCAATATAAGTAGAACTTGCTGGCGCTGCGGATATTTTTATTTTTAATTGACTTGCGGTGCTAGTTGTTTCAACTTTTGTCACCTTTGGTAATTTTACGGCTCTACTCGTCAAAGCTGCTACTTCTCGTGCTACTCCTACCATACTGAGAGCATCTGCACGATTTGCCGTTGCTGTCAAGTCTAAGATTACGTCATCTAACCCCAACAAAGGACGAGCATCACTGCCTACTTGTAGCAGATCTTGATTTTCTTTATTTACCTCAGCAAAGATATGAATTCCCGCCGATTCTTTGGCTAAACCCACTTCTGCCAAAGAGCAGATCATCCCTTCAGAACTTACCCCCCGCAGCTTTGCTGGGCGAATTTTTAAGTCTATTTTCGGTAAATAAGTGCCAACGGTGGCAATTGGTACATAAATATTTTCCCGGACGTTGGCAGCGCCGCAAACAATTTGCAATGGTTCTGATTTTGAACCCACATCAACGGTTGTGACGCTTAGTTTGTCTGCATTTGGATGTGGTTTACACGTCTGTACCCTACCCACAACAACGCCAGAAGCCCAAGTACGCCGATCTTCAATATCTTCCACCTCAAACCCCGCCAGCGTTAGGGTTTCCGCCAACTCCTCTGGAGTAAGTGTCAACGCTGGTTCTACCAGTTCTTGCAGCCAGTTAAGAGAGATACGCATGAAAAAATGCTTGCTTATACGAAAGGAAAGCCTGACTATCTTACTGCGGTCTGGTATAAAAACCCAATAATTGGGAATTATAAGTCTGGAGGCTAAAAAGCAGTATTTTTCTGTAAAAATAAATTTTACTTCGGTAGATTTCCCTAGTAAGGAGCCTACAATCGCTCTAACTTTAACGCATCTTTAAACACGATTCAACAAAAATGAGTTTGTATTTGTTCGTATTTATTTGGATAATTAAGGCGGGGTGCAACTATCCAAAAAACCCTAACCCTAGGAGTTGACCCGTTCATGACCTACTGCTTAAATCCTAAATGTTGTCATCCAGAAAACTCTATAGACCAAACAAAGTGCGCCTCTTGCGGCTTTGAAATAGTTAAATTGCGCGATCGCTATTGCGTGTCGCAAGCTTTAGCTCATGGAGGTTTTGGAGCTACTTTTTTGGCGCAAGATCAAGGGTTACCAGGCGAACCAGTTTGCGTCATCAAACAACTGCGCCCGTCTGTTAATGAGCCAAATGTTTTTCAAATGGCACGGGATTTATTTGAACGAGAAGCTAAAACTTTAGGCAGAATTGGCAATCATCCCCAAATACCAAGACTACTTGATTATTTTGAAGAAGATAATCAATTTTATTTAGTCCAAGAATACATAAATGGCGCTACCTTGCAGCAAGAAGTCAAACGCTACGGTGCTTTTAGTGAAGCTGGAGTCAAACAATTTTTAAGTGAAATTTTACCCATATTGCAATACATCCACGATCAACGGGTAATTCATCGAGACATCAAGCCTGCTAACCTAATTCGGCGCGTGGAAGACTGCAAGCTAGTGATGATTGACTTTGGCGCTGTCAAAAACGAGGTAAATAATACAATTGGTAGTCAAGCGTTGCATACTACTGTCACTTCCTATGCTGTTGGTACGGCGGGCTTTGCTCCACCAGAACAAATTGCCCTGCGTCCAGTTTATGCTAGTGATATCTATGCTGTGGGCGTTACTTGCATCTACTTACTTACAGGTAAGTCGCCTAGAGACTTTGATTACCATCCTTCTACTGGGGAAATGTTGTGGGAGCAAAAAGTCCGCGTTAGCGATTCTCTAACTAAAGTCCTCAAAACAATGTTAGAAGTATCGGTTCGTCATCGTTACAAATCTGCGGCAGAAGTTTTGAGCGCAATTCAACTTGAACCCTACGAAGATAGTTTAGCCAACAGCATGGCTGACCGCAAAAAGCCCCTCTCTAACAATGACAAATCAGGATTTTTGGATCGCTCTAATAATGCGGAAGGCTACAATCCATCTATTGTGCAGATGGCAACATCAATCCGCGAACGACGGATTAAATCTATAGAAGCTAATCCTAAGTCAACTATAGATGCCGATCGAGAAGCGAAAACTAAAGCTTGGAAAGCAAAAACAACTAATAAACCTAGCGTTCCTCCGACTGCTAAAAGTCCGCCGATTGTGCGGATGGATAGCCATAGTCTACTCACTGCTTATATTCACGGCAGACGTGACTTTGCCATGCAAGACCTAAGTATGCTGAACTTGGAAAGAGCAGATTTAACAGAAGTAAATTTTCATGGTTGCAAGCTACATAAAACTAATCTACACAAAGCAATTTTGTTTAATAGTGATCTAGGACAAGCTAGTCTCAATCAAGCGTCTTTGAAAGATGCAAACTTGAGTAGGGCTTATCTTAGCCATGCTGACTTGGAAGGCGCAGACCTGCGGGGAGCAGATTTGAGCGATGCTTATCTCAATCATGCCAACTTGCGCGGTGCTAATTTGAGCAGGGCAAATCTTACTAATGCTAAAGTCTCGGATGAGCAGTTGGCACTGGCTAAAACTAATTGGATGACTATACGCCCTAATGGGAAACGGGTGGTGTTGTAGTAGAAACGTTCTTAGTTGATTTGTAAAACCCTTACCTTGTCTCCAGCCGCAATATGAGTTTGCCCTACAGGTAAAACGGCTAAACCATTAGTTTGGGCTAAGTTGATTAAATTACCCGAACTTGGATTACCACTTGCGAGTATAAATTCATAATTGCCGTCTACTAACTGTAGTTGCCCCCAAAGGTAACTCTCGCGTTTGCCATCGGCAGTTAAATCGTAACGGCTTTGAGCAAACACAAATCTTGGCTGCCAATTATTCGCCAAACCAGATAGTTTGCGGAGTGCTGGCTGTACAAACCGCCAAAACGTCACCAAGGCAGAAACTGGGTTTCCTGGTAAGCCAAAGTACAAAACTCTTTGTTGAGTTTTAGGCTTGGCAAAGGTAGCCACAGTTAGCGGTTTACCTGGTTTGATACCTACAGAGCGAATATGAATGGTTGCCCCCAATTGTTCTAAATTTTTATCTATATAGTCGTAATCTCCTACCGAGACACCTCCAGAAGACAACACTACATCTGCTATAGATACAGCTTGAGCAATAGCTTTTTTTACTGTTTCTGGGCGATCGCGAATAATGCCCATCGGCACGGGTTCTGAGCCAATCTGTGCCACTAAAGCGGCTAAAGCATACTGATTTGAATCAACAATTTGACCGGGGCGTAAAAGTTCGTCTGGTGCTACTAATTCATTCCCTGTAGACAATATTGCCACGCGCGGGCGACGATAGACGGTTACTTCTCGACATTGAGCCGCCGCTAATACGGCTATTTCTGCCGGATTGATGGTAATTCCTGGGGGCAATAGTTGCCCTCCCGCTTGGTAAAATGAGGCGCGATGGCGCACAAACTCTTGGGCTTTGGGGGCAGCTAAGATCAATATTTTGTTTTCTTCAAGCTGCGTCTGCTCCTGCATGACAACGGTGTCTGCACCGTCGGGCATAACGGCTCCCGTAAAAATTCGGGCAGCTTGTCCTGAGCTTAGGTAGCGCAAAGGCTTGACTCCGGCGGGAATTTCTTCGACAATTTCTAAAGCGATGGGTTGTTCGCACTTAGCGCCTTTGACATCTTCGTAGCGTACTGCGTAGCCATCCATTGCCGAATTATCCCAGTGGGGAAAATCTAATTCGCTAGTAACAGGCAACGCCAAAATGCGATCGATCGCTGTTAATAAAGTTACAACCTCTCTATCCCACTTATTATTTAGAGGCTGTACTAAATTAAAGATAATTGCCTCCGCATCGCTAACTGGTAGCATGGCGATTCCTTACTCCGACTTTTCTACTAAACTATCAGCTAAAAAAAACATCCACAACCACCAAGGGTTAGTAGGTATTTGTTAAGGGTTAACAAATTATGGTGCATTGAGTACGCGATCGCGTTTACTGTCAAAGTATATTATTTTTTTTCCTGCCTCCGCCTTTAACGGCTAAAACTAGACGCTTTAAAAAGTAAATATCAATTATTTGTTGCTAGGATTGGCATTTGTATGAGAAAATTGATATTTGTGTAAAAATTCCGTCAAGACCAAAAAGCACTGATATTATGGCTAAAAGTAAGGGTGTACGGATTGTTGTGACCCTGGAATGTACAGAGTGTCGTACCAATCTAGATAAGCGATCGCCTGGTGTATCTCGTTACACCAGCATGAAGAACCGCCGCAATACCACCGCCCGATTAGAATTGAAGAAATTTTGCCGCTATTGCAACCGTCACACCGTTCATAAGGAAATTAAGTAAACACATGGCTTACTATCGTCGTCGGCTATCTCCCATTAAGCCCCAAGACCCCATCGACTACAAAGATATCGATTTGCTCAGAAAGTTTGTCACCGAGCGCGGAAAAATTCTGCCTCGTCGGATTACTGGATTAACATCAAAGCAGCAAAGAGACTTAGCACTAGCAATCAAGCGGGCGCGAATTGTAGCTTTGATGCCTTTTATCAATGCCGAAGGATAATTTATAAAAGCGATTTTCAGATCGCTTTTAGATGGCAAATTTAGTAAGCTCAAACATTTTTACGCTTGTTGTGGATAAGGGAACGCTAGTTGAATTTAAAGTACAAGGCGATCGCCGACTTGCGGTGGTAGATCGTCCCGATGGCAAAACTCGTTGGTTTGTAGTGGACGAACGCGGTCAGTCGCATAGCCTAACACCCCGGCAAGTTAACTATAGCGTTCCTGGGCAAACTTACAAATCTTCAGAAATTCCTAAGTTTTTAAAAGAAGTCCAGCCTTATCTAGACCCAACAAGCTTAGAAATAGCCTGGGAATTGTTAATTGAACTAGGAGAGGAAAGTGTCAACCCAGCAAGCATGGCAAACTTGCTATTTTCCGAGCAAAACCCACCCCAGTGCTACGCTGCTCACTGCTTGTTATCCGAGGACAAGCTTTATTTTAAGCAAAAAGGCGAATTTTACGAACCGCGTAGCGCGGCTCAAGTAGCAGAACTCAAGCATCAGTTAGAAGTAGCTACCCTCCGCCAAAAAGAGCAAGAGCAATTTTTTGAGCGAATTTCTCAAAGTTTAAATGGTGCAGGGGTAGAGTGGGAGAAGTACGATCGCCAACGCCTAGAAGCGATAGAACGTTTTGCTTTAACCGTTGTCGAAGTGGCGCGGCAAGGGATGCAAGACACCAATCGCCATCCCCCGAATTTGGTTCTAGAAATTATGAATCATCTCGGACGCACCGCATCGCCCCCCGCAGCGATGCAACTATTGGTCGATTTGGGTATCTGGAGCGAGCATGAAAACTTAGTATTGCGGCGCTCATCAATTCCGACTCAGTTTCCTACAAAGGTATTAGAAGTGGCGCAGCAGTGCTTGGATTCTCCACCGCCAGACTTGGATATAGACCGTTTAGACCTAACTTATTTAAAAGTTTATACAATTGATGACGAGAGTACGAGCGAAATTGATGATGGCGTAAGCTGGGAACTATTAGCTGATGGACGACAAAAGCTATGGGTACATATCGCCGATCCCACACGCTGGCTCATACCAGAAGATGAATTAGATAAGGAAGCAAGAAGGCGCGCCACAACGGTCTATTTGCCGACAGGCATGATTCCGATGTTTCCTGCCATCCTGGCAACAGGACCAATGAGCTTGATTCAAGGAAAATCTTGTTGCGCTTTAAGTTTTGGCGTAATTTTAGATGAAACTGGGGCTGTAGACAACTACAGTATTCATGCAAGTGTAATCAAACCTACCTACCGCCTCACCTACGAAGATGTAGATGAGATGCTGCAACTAGGAGTGCAAGCTGAGCCAGAAATTGCGGCGATCGCATCTTTTGCTCAACTGCGTAAGACTTGGCGGCATTCCCAAGGAGCAATTAGCATTCATTTGCCTGAAGCAAGTATCAAAGTCAAAGGCGATGAAATTACTATCAATGTTTTAGAAGATTCTACTTCTAGGCAGCTAGTAGCAGAGATGATGATTTTGGCAGGGGAAGTGGCGGGACGCTACGGTCAAGTTCACAACATTGCTTTGCCTTTTCGCGGTCAGCCACAGCCAGAGCTACCTTCCCCGGAAGAATTGATTCAACTCCCTGCAGGACCTGTCCGCGCCTGTGGGATGCGCCGTTGTATGCCCAAGAGCGAAATGAGTATCACCCCGACTCGTCACGCCGGCTTGGGTTTGCAGACTTATACACAAGCAACTTCTCCAATTCGTCGTTATAGCGATTTGCTGACTCATTTTCAACTCAAAGCTCACCTGCGGGGGGAAGATGTGCCTTTTTCTGCCGAACAGCTTAAAGAAGTGATGTTAAGCGTGTTTAGCGTCTCTCAAGAGGTGGTGTTAGTTGAACGTCAAACCAATCGTTATTGGGGTTTAGAATACCTCCGCCGCCACCCAGAGGAGGTATGGCAAGCTTTAGTTTTGATGTGGCTGCGCGAAGATACAGGTTTGGCACTGATATTGATTGAAGACTTGGGGTTGCAGTTGCCGATGCCATTTAAACGCGATGTAGCGCTGGGCGAACAAGTATTGCTCAAAGCTGCCTATGTAGACCCCCGCCAAGATATACTTCAGTTTCAAGAAGTGACTCACGCAGAAGTTTAATCAGGACGTTTGAAGTCTTCGAGAATTGCTGATAAAGATAAATGCTTGCGAATATCCATCATTTCCGCTAAAGATTCCCCATCTGGATGATTAGAGCGCTCTATTTCGGGTGGTAGTACGGTGATAGTTGGCGTGACATCCATAAGCACAGCTTCTACCGATTGGTCTTCTACAATTGGCTCTGGTACGGGCGCAGTTTGATTTGTTTTTGGTGGTACGGTGGCAGTGTTTTTCCCTTGTTGCAGGCTGAGTTTGCGCTGTTGGCGGCGCGTTAGTCCGCGCCCAGAGAAAGTTGGTAAGTGCGATCGCAATTTATAAAGAGCGATCGCGCTTGTGCCAGCACCCAAGAGGATAATTATTGGCAACCAGTTACTTTTGGCAGTAGGTTGTTTTTGGATGGCTACAGTTGTTTGTTTGGCAGGATCTTTTTCTACACGCCCGATATTTGTCAAGCTAAAAATTGCCATCGCCGCGATCGCCACTGATAGCATTCCTACGCCCGCTACTATCAACCAAGGGTGATTTGCTAGTAGCGGCAACTTGTTTTGTTGGGTACTTGTGGGCAGGTTTGACTCGGCTAATTTGGGCGATCGCTCTTGGGTACTTTGATGTTTTGTCATGGCGATCTTCAACTACTACTTAGAAATTTTACCTTAGCGGTACTATTTGCTTCTTTCCAAAGCAAGTTGAATTAACCTGTCTACTAATTTGGGAAAAGAAACGCCGCTTTTTTCCCACAGTTGAGGGTACATACTTGTGGCTGTAAATCCTGGTAAGGTATTAATTTCATTAATCAATACTTCTCCGGTAGCTTCTACATAGAAAAAGTCTACTCGTGCCAGTCCCGCCGCATCGGTTGCCAAAAAGGCTTGCAAAGACATTTGTTGAATTTTTTGGGCTATTTCTGTAGGGATATTTGCGGGAATAAATAAGTCGGCTTTGCCTTGACTGTACTTGGTTTCGTAGTCGTAGAAATCGCTATTAAAGGTAATTTCGCCCACTACAGAAGCTTGGGGATTGTCGTTGCCGAGTACCGCACACTCTAGTTCGCGTCCGACTACTGCAGCTTCGATAATAATTCGCCGATCTAAACTAGCGGCATGGTCTAAAGCTGTTTCTAATTGGTCGCGCGATCGCACTTTAGCAATGCCTACAGATGAGCCTAAATTAGCAGGTTTCACAAAACAAGGATAGCCAAGATTTTGCTCGATTTCGTCGCCCAATTTTGGAAATACACAAGGATTTGACCACACTTGAGAGCGGTTTATTGCCATGTATTTTGCTTGCGCTAATCCTACTTGAGCAAAAACCATTTTCATCGCAATTTTGTCCATCCCCAGCGCCGAACCCAAAACTCCCGAACCCACAAAGGGAATTTGCATTAAAGTCAGCAAGCCTTGGACTGTCCCATCTTCGCCATTCGGTCCGTGGAGGATGGGAAACCAAACATCTATTTCCCCGACTTGGGCAGGAGATTGCCAAGGGCTGAGTTGTCCCTTGATAGTTAAATTAGTAGTATTTTCTGCTTGTAGCAACGGTACGCCAGATTCGAGGACGTTTTGGGGCAGTTGCCCAGATAGCCAATTACCATCTTTTTGAATGTAAAAAGGTAGGATTTCGTATTTGTCAGCGTTTTGGCTAGAATTTAACGCTTTAGCGATCGCCTGAGCAGAACGAATTGATACTTCATGTTCTCCCGAACGTCCACCAAACAGCAGCCCCACTCTTAATTTTGTCATCCTCACATTACCTTTAGCCTATCGATGGGCATAGCCTATCATAGCTACTTGTCGCACTTCTACTCAAGGAGATGAGATGTGTTAATAAGGCTGAAGCTTGATGTTGCCTAACTTGCGACTTATTTAGGAAATTTGTAAGCCGATATAGTAGTATCGAGTTGCTTGACAATTTGCTGAGGATTGCCGATAACTACTACATTTTCTGGAACCAACTGTCGGACAATTGTGCCTAATCCCACTACGGAATTTTTGCCAATAACTACACCTTTTAGGACTGCACTTTTACTACCAATCCAGACATTTTCACCTATATAAATTGGCTTAGTTCTTATTTTTGCCTTTGGGTTCCAACGATTGATATCTATACTATGAGCGTCGGTATCCATGATTGTAACGTCGCTTACCATACACAATTTTTCTAGTTTTATGGAGCTTTCTGATAATATATTTGTGCCATTAAAATAGCACTGAGCGCCAATAGTAATTAAGCCCGAATTGCCTCTTGATGTAATGATATTTGGTACGCTGTAGTAGTTGGCAAGGTTGCAATCGTTGCCGATTTTGATCGAGCCTTTTCCTTTTACTGCTATGACCGAACCATTGATTTCACAATGATTGCCGATTGATACACAAGCTGCCAAATCTTGAACAATAATTTTGTTTGGTAAATTTTTAGTAGCTGTGAAAGTACAATAATCTCCGATTACTACTTTCCCTTTACCTTCTATTGAGAATTTGCCTTGAATTTTGACCCCTACACCAAACTTTACATGAGGATATTGCAGGCGATATCTAAGTAGAACAAAATATTGAATAAATATATTTGCTAATTGAGAAGCTGATTTATCTTTAGCTCGTTGGACTAATTTATTAATAATTGAGCTACTTGGAATAGTAATACTAGAGTCTGTCATAATTTATACAAGCATAAACCAACTATGTATAGTATATAACAATCAATTTGGAATATGAAATAATAATTTTATCGATAAAGTTACATATTTATTGGTATTTGAGTGAAGCAAAGAAGTGATTTAGCCTTTGTAAGCGCGTCCTCTTTACTTCTTCGCTGATGCTCCCACAGCGCTGCTGGAGTTCCGGGAGGCGGAGAATAGGCGGGGCGGTATTGCTACGGCAAAGACAATATCGCTCATCAGCTTAAGAGTGTTTTCAACTTGTGCCTTGGTTTCTCCGGGAAAATGGGCGATCGCATCTGGCACTTAACGGCAAATAGTATCAACTATTCGCTGATACTATTCGTGAGGGTATCCCCGCGACCTCCGTATTTATCAAATCTTCAACTTTAGTATAAGTTTTTGTATTTAAATTGTAAAAATACTAATATTTACTCCTATTTAAATAAACTAAGTAAAAAGTATCTCTACAAGTTTATACTTGCGCTAATAAAATCATAGGCAGTTCCGTATTTTCTCTGTCGTTTGTGTTATTAAAAGTACAGATAATAAGTATAATTGTTATTAATAATCTACCAACATATTTTACATAAACTATTAATTGCCCTAGGCTGCGAAATATAGCAGCCTTTGTTTAGCCCCAACTGCTCGTACATCTTGTTACATCGGTTCAATAGAAATACTTCGCCAAAAGTATTTATGAAAAACCTCATTTTGAAGCGTTAGATGATGATCAAGCCAATAATCCGAACTGCTGCTGCAAACTTCAATAAAATTCCTTTACGAACTATTTTAGTTGTCCCCTTTATTCTGCAAATATTTGCGGCGATGGGGTTGACTGGCTATTTATCATTGCGCAATGGAGAGAAAGCTGTCCAAGACCTTTCGTTACAACTGCGTACAGATGTTACAGAGCGCGTGCGCCAGCATCTCGACGTTTACTTAGCAATTCCCCACCAGATCAATCAAATTAATGCTGGAGCAATTGAACAAGGAATGCTAGATGTCAGAGATTTGCGTGGTATGGGACGATACTTTCACACGCAAATGCGGACGTTTAAGGAATTTGGCTACATCAATTTTGGCAATCCTCAAGGTGATTTTATTGGTATTTATCGCTCCCCTAGCGGCAACTTGCGGATGGATTTTATTGAGCAAGCTTATTTAGGCGAGTATCATGGCTTTGCTACAGATGAAAAGGGCAATCCTACTAAACAGATTATTGTTGATGAGCTTGATTTTCGAGCAGATAGCTGGTACGCAGATGCAATTAAAATTGGTAATCCCTTGTGGAGCGATATTTATAATTGGGACGACGATCCAGCAATTATTTCCATCTCTGCTAGTTACCCGCTCTACGATCGCAATAAAGGTTTGGTTGGGGTAATTGGCATCGACTACATCCTGTCATTACTTAGCGACTTTCTGCGTCAATTGCATATCAGCCCCTCGGCAAAAATATTTATTTTAGAACCCGATGGGTTAATAGTGGCGGCTTCGAGCCAAGAAAAATTCTTCAATGTCGAAAATGGTGAAGCCAAAAGAATTAAAGCCGTTGATAGTAAAGATCCAGCGATCGCCTTAACAACCCAAGATTTGCTCAAGCGTTTTGGAAAACTAAGTCAAATTCAGAGCAGCCAACAAATTGACCTCAATATTGCTGGAGAAAAGACTTTTGCCCAAATTACTCCTTGGCAAGATAAATATGGCTTAAATTGGCTGATTGTCGTAACTGTTCCTGAATCAGACTTTATGGGACAAATTCATGCCAATACTCGCACTACTATACTTTTGTGTGGGTTAGCTTTGCTACTAGCAATAGCGCTCGGCATTTATACCTCTAGCTGGATTGTTAAACCACTTCTGTATCTAAGCCAGGCATCTGAAGAAGTCGCTGATGGCAAACTAGAAAAGCAAGTAGAAGTATCCAGAATTGAGGAAGTAGGAACTCTTTCTCAATCTTTCAACCGCATGGCTCAACAGTTGCGCGAGTCTTTTAATGCCTTAGCCGAGACTAACGAACAATTAGAAATCCGAGTGGAGGAGCGTACTGCCCAATTAACCGTAGCCAAAGAGCAAGCAGAGGTTGCCAACCACGCTAAAAGCGAATTCCTCTCAAATATGAGTCACGAGTTGCGGACACCGCTCAACGGCATTTTGGGCTACGCACAAATTCTCAAACGCGATCGCACCCTAAATACCGAACAAGCTGACGGGTTGCAAATTATTTACCAAAGTGGCATACATTTGCTGACTTTGATTAATGACATCTTAGACATTGCCAAAATCGAAGCCCGGAAAATGGAACTCAACTGCACAGACTTTCATTTTCAAATCTTTATGCAGGGAATCGTAGAACTTTTCCGGATACGAGCGTTAGAAAAAGATATTGTGTTTAAATACGAAGATCGTAGCAATTTGCTAGCGGGAATTCGTACCGATGAAAAACGACTCAGACAAATTCTGCTCAATCTTTTGAGCAATGCTGTTAAGTTTACCGAACGCGGACAAGTCATCCTGCGAGTAAGCGTCGATCGAAGTTCAATGGAAGTGTCATCAGATTCCTTAACGCCGCAAAAAATCCGCTTTGAGGTCATCGATACAGGCATTGGCATGAATGCTGAACAGCTAGAGAACATTTTTCAACCCTTTGAACAAGTTGGCGCTCTCAAGCATCAACTAGCAGGGACAGGTTTGGGTCTTGTAATTAGTCGGCAATTAGTTGAATTAATGGGGGGCAAACTCAGCGTTACGAGCGAATTGGGTAAAGGGTCTACGTTTTGGTTTGAAGTCACTTTACTCTCAAAAGATATACCAGTAGAGACAAAACAAGAGCAAGTTCTTCAGATCGAGGGTTATACAGGAAGACGACGCAAAATTTTAGTAGCAGACGACAAATTAGAAAATCGCCTAGTTTTGCTAAATATGTTGAAGCCTTTGGGTTTCGATCTAGAGGTTGCCGAGAACGGTCAGCAGGAAATTGAACTTGCCTGTGAAACTCATCCAGATTTGATTTTTACCGACCTAGTAATGCCAGTCAAAACTGGCTTTGAAGCGTTACAAGAAATTCGACAGATTCCAGAACTTAGCGATACGATTATTATTGCTGTCTCCGCTAGCAGGATTAGTATGAGACACAAGTGCGATCTCGCTGGATTTATAGATTATTTGCCTAAGCCCATTGACGAGCAACAACTGTTTGGTTTGTTGCAACAATATTTGCAATTAGAGTGGGTTTACTCAAAAAGCGCCAAACCGGAAATAGCGCAGATGCCAATGACAGCAAAAAATGGATTTGCGAGCGCGCCCCCACAAGCAGAGATGGAGATTCTATACAACTTAGCAATGCTCGGTAGTATGCGTCAAATTTGCGATCGCGCCAACTATTTAGAGGAATTAGATGCAAAATATCTTCCTTTCGCCCATACTCTTAAAGAACTAGCCAGGGGATTTCAAGAAAAAGCGATCGTTGCCTTTGTCAAAAAATATTTGCATTCGGAATCACTAGAATGAACTCGAGTTATGTCAATACTGGCATCCCGGATCTAGAAAAATCTACAATTTTGATTGTTGACGATAACCCAGTTAATTTGCGGTTATCTGTCGATTATTTGGAAGCTAGAGATTTTATTGTTTTGGTTGCTCAAGATGGTGAAAGCGGTCTGCAAAGGGCAAAATATGCTAATCCGCACATGATTTTACTAGATGTAATCTTGCCAGGAATTGATGGCTTTGAGACTTGCCGTTTATTAAAGTCCGATCCTCAAACTAAAAATATTCCCATAATTTTTATGACGGCTTTGGCAGATACCGAAGACAAAGTCAAAGGATTTGAAATGGGAGCAGTAGATTATGTCACTAAACCTATCCAACAAGAAGAACTTTTAGCGCGGATTACTACTCATCTACGGGTTCAGTTATTGAGTTATCAGTTGCAACATCAAAACAAACTATTGCAACAGCAAGCGCTCGAACTCCAAGCCGCCAGACAGGAAGCGGAAGCTGTAGCGCGCGAATTGCAACTTCTAGTTCACTTAGATGGATTAACTGAGGTTGCCAATCGCCGCCGCTTCGACCAACATTTAAGTAAAGAGTGGTGGCGGCTAGCGCGGGAGCAAGCACCTCTGTCTTTGATTTTGTGCGACATTGATTACTTCAAAAAATATAACGATTGCTACGGTCATCAGGCAGGAGATGCTTGTTTACAGCAAATAGCTCAAGCGATAGTCCGGGTTGCCAAGCGTCCAGCAGATTTAGTTGCCCGTTATGGTGGAGAAGAATTTGCAATTATTTTGCCCAATACAGATGCCGAAGGGGCAGTGCAAGTAGCTCAATTAATTGGCGCTGAAATTAAACTACTTAATATCCCCCACGCCGAATCTGACGTTAGTAATTTTGTGACTGCAAGTTTAGGCATTAGCAGCCAAGTTCCCCACCAAGAAATGTTAGCTGAATCGCTAATTTTTACTGCCGATCGCTCGTTATATGCAGCAAAAAATCAAGGGCGCAATACTTATAGGCTACATAATGTAGTCTGCATCTGTCCTGGTAAATAGGTTTGTTGAGCTTCGCCTGTCAAGCTAAAAGCACGAGCTTCAGTAATTTTCACTTGGACAAGTTTGCCTTTTAGTTCGTTAATGTTGCCAGTAAAAAAGGTTAAACGATTACCGCGAGTCCTACCCATTACTTGAGTTGGGGTTTTGGGGTTTTGGTCTTCGACTAGCACTTCCTCAACTCTGTGCAGGTAACGCTGATTTCGCATCTCTGCTTGCACTGATACTAAGTAGTTGAGTCTTTGTAAGCGAGTACTCTTTACTTCTTCGCTCAACTGATTATCCCACAGCGCTGCCGGAGTTCCGGGACGCGGAGAATAGGCGGCGGTATTAGTGTGATCGAAGACAATATCGCTCATCAGTTTAAGAGTATTTTCAAATTGTGCCTCGGTTTCTCCAGGGAAACCTGCGATCGCATCGGCGCTAATTGTTGCATCAGGCATATAACGGCGGATAGTATCAACTATTCGGCGATACTTTTCGTGGGTGTATCCCCGCGACATCAGTTTGAGAATTTCGTTATCCCCCGACTGAAAAGGAATATGAAAGTGTTCGCACACCTTGGGTAACTCGGCACAAGCTTTAATTAAGCGTTCGGTAAAATAGCGGGGGTGGCTAGTAGCAAAGCGCAGGCGCTCGATTCCCGGCACGTCATGGATGAAGTAAAGTAAATCAGTTAACGTGTGCTGATGCCTGCCTTCTGGGGTAGTTCCGGGCAAATCTCGACCATAGGCATCAATATTTTGACCGAGTAAGGTTATTTCCTTGTAACCCATCTGTGCCAACTGTTCTATTTCAGCACGGATAGCTTCAGGAGTACGAGATTGTTCGATACCGCGTACATTTGGTACGACACAATAAGTACAACGTTCGTTGCAACCATAAATTACATTTACCCACGCCGTTACTGTACTATCGCGGCGCGGCGTAGTGATATCTTCGGCAATATGTACAGACTCAGTAGCTACTACCTGGTTGCCGTTGTATACCTGTTGCAGCAAGTCTTCAAGGCGGTTGGCGTGTTGCGGTCCCATAACTAAATCTAGTTCGGGAACCCGCCGGAGTAAAGCTTCGCCTTCCTGCTGGGCGAGACATCCGGCAATTACTAAAGTTAAATTGGGTTCTCTATGTTTGCGCTTGGCTTGTTTGCCTAGGTAGGAATAAACTTTTTGCTCGGCACTATCGCGAATAGTGCAAGTATTGTAGACGATTAAGTCTGCATTATTCGGGTCTTCTGACCACTCAAAACCCATATTTTCAATAATTCCAGCCATCCGCTCAGAGTCGGCTTTATTCATTTGACAGCCGAAAGTAGTGATATGGTAGCGTTGCTTTGTAGTAGTCGTGTCCATTTATCAGCCAAGGATATTAAAGAAGTTGCCCGTGTTACTAATTATAGTTTTTGCTGTAGTGGATTAGAAATAGCTAGACTTACTACAAGATAATTGAAACAATTGCGATCGCCAATTTGTCTTTCTTTGCTCCTTCTGGCAATCCACGACGCTGCATTCGAGAGGGTGGAGCCAGCACCGCCCTCCATACTTTTTTGTCTGATGCTTCTAATTCAATAATTGTATGAGGGTTGTCGTAGCCAATACTGCGAATTTTTCCAGTCAGATTGAGCGTTTGCTTATCGTTGTACTCGCTCCATCCGTGATGCGCGTCTGCTTTGGGAATGCCAATAGTGGTTGTAGTCATTGTCAATGCGGCTACAACCGCGATCGCACATATCCGTTTGCTGTATCTCATTAGATTAGTCTCCTAGCTGTCTTAATTAGTGACTAACAAGTTTTATAATTAATCAGTGTCTATCTTTAGGTAGATAGTTCTTCAAGTGCTTCTGGCGTTTTTAATGGCAGCTAACCCAGGTAGGCTAACCAAGATAGGGCGGCATTTGAGCGAGTTTGTCAAATCCAGGCAGACTTTACTATATGTTTTACTATCGAGCCACTAATACTTGATGCACGCCGCGATCGACATCAACAATATAGCCTGTCCGTTTTAGTGCAGGTATTGGCTTATCGAGGACTTGCCAAAACTCGATTCCACCTTCAGGTTTTGGAGTGAAGTAGTCATACACAGCTACCGCTAGCGCATTACCAGTTGCATCAAAGGCTGCACCTTCTGGCAAGATGCCCTCAAAGGGGTAATCCTCAATCTTTGTTAACTGACCAGCACGATCGAGGGTCATCAAACTTAGAGTTGCTTGACGGGTAAATCGAGGTGAATTTGGTGGAAACGCAGTTCCGCGCATATTTACAGTGACGACTTTTGAGCCATCTGGACTAATCGACAAACTTTCAGAGGAAATATCCGCGATCGCACTTGAAACAACTTGATGTTGAGCCTGGGATGCAGGGGTATTTAATTTTGCAAGTTGAATGACTGACACTGTTCCTCGCGTTTTGGGTAGTCGTTGTTCTAAGGTTTTGACTTGTGCGCCGAAATTGCGACCCCAATTGCTGCTGAGATAAAAGCGCCCATCGGGGGTAAATTGTCCGGTGAAAGGATCTTTACCTACTTTTACTGGAGAACCCCAAGGAATTAGTTGTAGATTGTTCTCAGCGTTGTGCTGCACTTCGTAAAAGGCAATTTCATCTCTGTAACCCAAATTCACCGCCAAGTATTTCCCTGACAGATGCCATTGCACTTGACTAACATACATTCCATTTTGAAAGCGCTTTGGGTCGGATTGAATTTTTAGCTTCGCTAGAGAAAATTCTCTTGGCTGACCCAATTGATTATTCTGAAATGGAATTATAGCGGTTCGCACTTGAGTGCAGTACACCTTAAGCATGACCTCACAGTAATTAAATCCTAAAGCTGTACTTTATCGGAATGAGAACTGCTGTAGGATAATTTCTTTGTCTGGAGTTTGCGTTGAAATTGCAACCAAATCTCCATGTGGATAAACGTGGACAGTTTCGGGTTTGGGAGCAACTTCTATTCGACTACGAACCTTTGGACGGCGGAGATTTGACAATTCGATCGCTACCAATTGATTTCCAGGTGGAAGTTGTTCTCGGCGAGTTGCACCGACGGAGATGCCTTTGAGAGTTTCAACAACAAAAGCAGTGCGACTATCGGGTGATAAAGCTAGGGCGTAGGGCGCTCCGATAACAGAACTAGAGGCATCAATTTGGGCGAAGTCTTCTTTCCCATTAAGGGGCAGACTTACAATTGAGAGCTTATCGCCCACCGTTGGAGTAGGCAATTTACCATCAGCGTAGGTACGGGCAAGGAAATCATCATCGGAAATAGCAGCAATGTAGCGACCTGTAAATTTTGGTGCTTGCTGTAGAAGTTGCGCGTCAATAAGTTGAGTTGAAATAAAAATTGTTGCAAGGAAGCCAATAATAAATGCGATCGCACTTTGAGCGATTTTACTGTAGAGATGTTTTTGGCTCACAACTAAACATTACGTTCTTTAAATACTTCCTCTGCCAAAGCGATCGCCTCAACACTTCAAGCTTTACTACAGAATTTTTCCGTATAGTATCCTTTACAGGGTGGATATACAGAATTTTTCTGCATAGTCTCCAAATATGGATGTTATACAGAAAATTTCCTTTTATGATGCCTAAAAATAACTAAGATGCTTGTACATCGTGCTTTAGTAAAAGATTACATGGAAAGTTTCAGTATAATAAATAGTTATGCCGATTGCTGAGTGGGTTGGCGAGTTGACTCCCCTTGTGTCGTCTTCCGTGCCAAGCTGAGAAATGCTCTGATTACTGGTGAGGAATCATGCTGCCGCCAAGTCAGATAAAGTCCAGTATTAGGGATCTGCTCCTGTAGGGGTCTGTAAATGACTCCGCTTCTGTGGAAGTTTTGCAAGGAGGCTGGAACAATCGCAATGCCCAGTCCTGCTGCAACTAAGCCGATGATCGTCTGCATCTGAACTGCCTCTTGAGCCACTTTCGGACGAAATCCAGCTTGTTGACAAATGGTAATAATCTGCTCGTAAAAGACGGGTCCCATTTTGGCAGGAAATAGGATAAATAATTCCGAAGCCAATGTGGAAAGCGACACTTGAGTCTGGGCAGACAACAGATGGGTTTCTGGCAACGCCAAGACCAATGATTCTGGCAAAAAGCACTCCATACTCAAACCTGGTTCGCTGATGGGAGAACGAACAATGCCGACATCAACCTGTTTGTGATGCAGCGATTGAATCTGTTGAGCCGTCGTCAGTTCATGCAATCGCAGTTCTACCGCCGGAAACTGTGATCGAAAGACCCTTAAAATCTCTGGTAGTAACGTATACATTGCAGAGTCAACAAAGCCGATCGCCAACCGTCCAACCTCACCCCGCCCGATCTGTTGGGTCGCTTCGATCGCCTGTTCGAGTTGCGCTAACACTCCATAGGAGCGCTCCAAAAACACTTTGCCTGCTTCAGTTAAATGCACTTGCCG
Organism: Aliterella sp. E5.1; assembly: GCF_057473825.1. NCBI lineage: Bacteria > Bacillati > Cyanobacteriota > Cyanophyceae > Chroococcidiopsidales > Aliterellaceae > Aliterella > Aliterella sp. E5.1. The sequence goes on along the minus strand of NZ_JBYCCV010000041.1, from coordinate 1,565 downwards.
CTTCGTTCGTTCAAACAGCTTGACTCCGAGTTCCTCTTCCAAATCACGAATCTGCTGACTGAGCGGGGGTTGGGAAATGTGTAACCGCTCCGCTGCTCGACTAAAGTGTAGTTCCTCAGCCACCGTGATGAAGTAGTGTAGGTGTCGTAATTCCATCGTACTTATATGTCTAACCTATTAATCCTAGTCATATATATATTGGACAGTCGCAGGACTGTCTCCTACCGTGAAAAACATAAGACGCATCTCATCGTTTTCATATTGGAGAAAACAAATGAACTCAAACAAAAATCGTATCGCTCCCAAAGTCTGGTTGATTACAGGATGCTCAACAGGATTCGGACGTGCCCTCGCAGAAGCTGTGTTGAAGAAGGGCGACTACCTGCTTGCTACTGCTCGTGAACCAGAGCAACTTCGTGCTTTGATTGAACACTATCCAGAAACCGCAAAGCCTGTCTGTCTAGATGTAACATCGTCTCAAGACATACAAGCAGCCGTTGATACAGCGATCGCCACATTTGGTCGAATTGATGTGCTGGTCAACAATGCTGGACATGGACTCATTGCCGCCCTCGAAGAAGTCAGTGATGCTAAGATTCACCAATTTTTTGAAACCAACTTCTTTGGGGCACTCCGTCTGATGCGAGCGGTTTTGCCTGTGATGCGTCAGCAAGGCAGCGGTCACATTGTGAATATGTCATCCACAGCAGGATTAGTGGGATTTGGTGGAAGCAGCCTCTACTGTGGTGCTAAATTTGCCCTGGAAGGTACGTCTGAAGCCCTAGCTAAGGAGGTTGAATCCTTTGGAGTAAAAGTGACTTTAATTGAACCTGGAGCATTTCGCACAGATTTTAACGGGCGCTCTCTAGCAGCAGCCGAACAATCCATTGATGCCTATGCTCCAGTTAGCGGTGTGTCATTGCAGGGGTTCAAAGAGATGGATGGTCAGCAACCTGGCGATCCAGCGAAAGCGGCGCAAGCCATCATTCAAGCTGTGGAAAGTCCTCATCCACCGATGCGACTGGCATTAGGCAACGATGCCATGAGCCTGATTCAGGAAAAACTGGAATGGGTCAAAACCGATTTGGATGCTTGGCAGCAGGTGACTGTAAGTACAGGTTATACAGATAGTAACAACTGAGGTAATAATTGAGGATCTAAGGCCTGAGCGAATCAGGAGACGGTGCATATGCCCACTAAAGTTCAGAATTTAAGACAGGAGAAAGTTCAGTTTCAGCAACAACTCAACAGATCCCCACAAAGCTGAAGTCGATCGATGTACGGAGATCTGATCGTAAAAAACGGGATAACAACCCGGTTGGAGCGGACAGTTTAGATTCTTTTCGTCTAACGTTCTGGTCAATCTGCTGCCGCTCAACCGGAACGTTAACTTCATTTAATCGAGTGGAGTTGAAAAGCGATCGCACACAAACAAATTTATAGAACCCATTTGACATCTCTAAAAGGCGGCAAGTCGCTTAATCATTAACCTGACGAAGCAGAGATTGAGCTTCGTGGTGGCATTGGTCAAGGTGCGCTCAAAGTTCTTAACGAGGATCTTACAT